>CAILKC010000390.1 GCA_903834675.1 uncultured Victivallales bacterium
ACCGGAATGAGACTTGCCGACGCGGGTCCGATTCCGATCCGGCCGGGACGCGCCGGATCGCCTGGAGGGCGGCCCTGCGTGGCCGCCGCGGCGCCGACGCAGCGGCGCCCTCCAACGCCCCTCGTCCGCCGCGGCGGACGAAGGGCGGAATGGGAAGCGCCTGGTGTCACAGGAGGTTGCTGCAAGTCTCATACAAGCCGGGCCCCCAGCTGGGGCCGGACAGACCGGAATGAGTCGTGCCGCCGCGGGTCGCCGCGGCGAATTGCTGAGAACCCGACCTCCAGCAGGGCTGTTTTGTTTTCCGGCAGCCGTGCTTGCTGGCCGGCACGACGGGTGAAAGCGCGAAAGCGTGAGAGTGTGGACGGGGGGGCCGGGGGTCTGAGACGCTATCACACCATCACGTTCTCACGCTCTCACAGGCAACCAGTCTGCCAACTTTGAAACAGCCCTGGACCTCCAGCCCCAGGGCTTGCCATCTTCCCGGTAATTGGCTATAGTGCCAAGTAAGAAATTTAGTTGAGCAGGAGTGGGTAAGCCCTGGAGCCCGCGAGCATGGAAGCACGGAAGCGGCGGCAGTTGGAGATGCAGGCGCGGGTGTTGAAGGCGCTGGCGCATCCCTCGCGTCTGTGCATGGTGGAGCTGTTGGCGGACGGGGAACGCTGTGTCTGCGAGCTGCGGCAGGTTGTCGGCGCGGACATGTCTACGGTGTCGAAGCACCTGGCGGTGCTGAAGGGGGCCGGCATCGTGCGCGACGAGAAGCGTGGCTTGCAGGTGTTCTACTCGTTGCGATTTCCGTGTGTACTCAATTTTCTGTCTTGTGTGAATGAGCTGATGACTTCGGCGGCCGACGAGCAGCGCGAGTTGTGCTGCGTCGGCCACGCCCCCATGACTCCGTGAGTCGGGGAGCGGCTGGTGGTCTGGAAGACTGCATACCAAGCGCAGGCGCTGGTCGAGGAACGGAACGAGCATGGACACGGTCACCAAATCCGTCGCCCCGGAGGCCTCCCCGGCGATCCCGCCGGGGGATAGCCCTGGGGTTGCCGGCAGGCCCGGTTGGCGCAGATACGTTCTTTGGGGTGTCACGGGGCTGGTGGTCTGGTGGTTGCTGTACCGCAGCCTGGCGCCGTTGGCGGCATGGTTCACCTACACCCTGTTGCCCCTGAGCCACGGCTCGCACCTGAGCGCGGCGGTAGAGTTCTTCGTCTATGAATCACCCAAGGTGCTGATGCTGCTGACGTTGGTGGTATTCGGCGTGGGCATCGTTCGTTCGTTCTTCACGCCAGCGCGGACGCGGCTGATGCTTTCCGGCAGACGCGAATCCACCGGCAATGTGCTGGCGGCATTGCTGGGCATCGTCACGCCCTTCTGCTCGTGCTCGGCGGTCCCGTTGTTCATCGGCTTTGTCACGACCGGCGTGCCCCTAGGGGTAACCTTCTCCTTCCTGATCTCGTCGCCGATGGTCAACGAGGTGGCGCTGGTGCTGTTGTTCGGGTTGTTCGGCTGGAAGGTTGCGGCGATCTACCTGGGTACGGGGTTGGCGATCGCCATCGTTTCTGGGTGGATCATCGGGCGGCTACGGATGGAGAGATACGTCGAGGACTGGGTGTTTCAGACGCAGATCGGCGACCTCGCCCCGGAGGCGGAACCCGACTGGCCGGGTCGGATCCGTCTCGGCCTTGACGCGGTTAAGGATATCGTCGGGCGCGTGTGGCTTTACGTGTTGGTCGGCATCGGGGTCGGCGCGGGCATCCATGGCTATGTGCCGGAGAACTTCATGGCCGCCATCATGGGCAAAGATGCGTGGTGGTCAGTCCCTTTGGCGGTGCTCATCGGGGTGCCGATGTACTCCAACGCCGCCGGGATCATCCCGATCGTGCAAGCGTTGCTCGGCAAGGGCGCCGCCCTGGGCACGGTGCTGGCGTTTATGATGGCGGTGATCGGACTCTCCCTGCCGGAGGCGGTGATCCTCCGTAAGGTGCTCAAGCCCCGCCTGTTGGCCGTGTTCTTCGGCGTGGTGGCGCTGGGCATCGTGGGGGTGGGTTACCTGTTCAATCTCATCATGTGAACCCCGGCGAAAAGGAGCGGATCATGTCGGACGGTTGCGCCAAGACCCCGAAGAAGCTACAGATTCTGGGCACGGGTTGCCCCAAGTGCAAGAAGTTGGCCGAGAACACCGAGCAGGCCGCCAAGGCCCTCGGCCTCGAGTACGAACTAGTCAAGATCACGGATATCGACGCGATCATGAAGTTCGGGGTGATGATGACCCCGGCCCTGGCCGTGGACGGGGTGGTCAAGGTGGTCGGCAAGGTGCCAACCCCGGAGCAGATCCAGGCATACCTGAACTGACGCCAAGATCCTATCGAACCCGCCAGGAGGAACCTCGATGATGACCGGACTGTACCGCCTGACCGGCTGCGCCCTGGCGCTCTGGGGCTGCCTGCTCGCCGCTGCCGAACCCTTGACGTCGGCCGCAGCGATCCCGAAACTCCTAGACCTGGGCTCGAAGTCCTGCATCCCCTGCAAGCGGATGGCGCCACTCCTCGAAGAGCTTACCAAGGAGTATGCCGGCAGGCTCCAGGTCGAGTTCATCGACGTCTGGGTGAAAGAGAACGCCGCCAAAGGCAAGGAGTACGGCATCGAGACCATTCCGACGCAGATCTTCTTCGCTCCGGACGGCAAGGAACTGTGGCGGCATCAGGGCTTCTTCGCCAAGGCGGACATCCTCGCCAAGTGGAAGGAGCTGGGCTACGAACTCGGCGCGACCGCTCTGCCAAAGATCGAGCGCTGGGCGCCGGCCGCCCAGGACACGCGCGCCAAAGACCAGGTCTGCACCCTCTGCGACGGCGACATCTCGCCGAAGACGGCCGTGGTCGTGAAGAGCCCCAAGGGCGATGTCCGGCTCTGTTCGCTCCACTGCACCTTCATCTTGTACTCCTGCCTGACCGAGGACAAGACGGGGTTCGAGAAGAGGGTGTCTGTCACCGACTACGCCGCCGGCACACTGGTGGCCGCCGCCGACGCGGTCTACCTGCAAGGCGCGGATGAGAAGACCGGGCGGCCCTGGACCAAGGCCTTCGCCAGCCGCGACGCCGCCGCGACGACGATGTCGGCGGGCGGCGGCAGCAGCATGGGCTGGGCCGCCTTGCAGGAGAGCGAGTTGTCGCGCCGCTGCGGCTTTTGCGAGCGCTCGCTCTACCCGCAGGACGTGGCCAGCGTCCTGGTCGAGGGGGCGCAAAGCTACGGCTGTTGCGCCCACTGTGCCATGGGCATCGCGGCTCGTACCGGCAAAGACCTCGAGGTCCACCAGCCGGACGGACTGACCGGCGAACCCATCATCGTCAAGACCCTGGGCGGCACGGTCGCCTCGGTGGAGCCCAAGACCGCGGTGGCCTGGTTCGGCAAGAAGCAGACCGCCGAGGGCAAGTGGGTCTCGGCCGGCTGCTTCCACCAAGGCTTCTTTTCCACCCCGGAAAACCTGCGCGCCTGGCTCGCAGCGCACCCATTCGAGACCGGCGAGATGATCACCCTGCAGCAGTCGCTGGCCGACAAGGTGAAGCTCACCCCAGAGCAGATTCAGAAAGCCTGCAAGATCGGCGAATGCGCGCCAAAATGAGTTCAGAACTCGAAACCATGATGACCACACTGGCCAAGTACGTGCTGCTGACCTTTGCCGTCTTCACCCTGGGCTTCGGCGTCGGTAAGGAGGTCGGCAGGCGCCAGGCGGGCGGCGCCACGGCAGTACCTGCGGTGGGCATCGCGGTTACGGCACCGGCGGGGAACAAGGTGGTCGTGTATTACCTTCATGCGACCTTCCGCTGCGTCACCTGCAATACCATCGAGGCCATGGCCAAGGAGGTCGTCGAAAAGCAGTTTGCGGCGGACCTGGCTGCGGGTCACATCGCCTGGCGCGAGGCGGACTTTCAGGCCGATGAGGAGCTGGCCAAACGCTTCGACGTGGCCTCGAGTTGTGTGGTCGTCGCCAAGCGGGTGGACGGCAAGGAGACGGAGTTCCAGCGCCTCAACGACGTCTGGACCCTGGTCGATAAGCCGACGGAGTTCAGGGAGTACATCGCCGCGGCCATCAAGCAGTACCTCCCCTAGAGGCTGGCGCGGCCGCGGCTCGCGGCCACTGCCGACCCGACGGTCGGCGGTCCCAAGGAATGGAGCGGCCGCGGCTCGCGGCCACTGCCGACCCGACGGTCGGCGGTCCCGAGGAATGGAGCGGCCGCGGCTCGCGGCCACTGCCGACCCGACGGTCGGCGGTCCCGAGAAATGGAGCGGTCTCGATGACTTGGTTCACCCTTGGTTCCGCCCTCTGGCTGGGCATTCTGACCTCGATCAGCCCCTGCCCCATGGCCACCAACGTTGCCGCCATCTCCTTCATCGGCCGCAAGGTGGGCCAGACGCGCCTGGTGCTGCTGTCCGGCTTGCTCTACGTCGTCGGCCGCACCGCCGCCTACGTGGCCCTCGCCAGCCTGCTCCTGGCCGGCCTGCTGGCCAGCGGCGAGAGCGCGCGGTTTCTGCAACGCACCCTCAACCTGGCCCTGGGCCCGCTGCTCATCCTGGTCGGGATGGTGCTGCTCGGGATGCTCGGCAGTGGGATGTCGATGAACCTGGCCGGCAGCGGCGTGCAGCAGCGCGCCGCCAAGGGCGGATCCGGCTGGGCCGCCGGGCTGGGGTTCCTCTTCGCCTTGTCTTTCTGTCCGGTCTCGGCCGGGCTGTACTTCGGCGCGCTGATCCCGCTCTCGGCGGCGCACGGCTCGCGCCTGCTGCTGCCGAGCGTGTATGGTCTGGGGACCGCTCTGCCGGTGGTCGGGTTCGCGTTTCTCATCGCCTTCGCCTCTCAGCATGTCGGCAAGGCCTTCGATCGCCTCACTCAGGTCGAGCGCTGGATACGGGTTGCGACCGGGGTACTGTTCATCGTCTGTGGCATCTACCTGAGCCTCACCCACGTGTACGGGCTGCCAGCGTGGGTCCGCTGAAGAACCTCTCCCGCGACGCCCAGGTGCTTGCCGACGCGGCAGAGATCGAGCCACGGAGGCCGTATGGAACGCCAGATTACCACCTTCGCCAATCGTGCTGAACTGGACAAGGCCCGCGCCGCCCTGGAGCGCCTCGGGCTGCCCTACGACGTGCTCACCCCCGAGCCCGCCTACCGCGCTGTCGGGGTACCGGCGCTGGTGCTGTCCGCCGAGGCGGTCGCCGCCTTGACGCGCCAAGCGCACGACGCCTTTGTCGCCAGCGGCTGGATCGACTTCCGGCCGCCGCCAGCCCCAGTCCCCGACAGCGAACCCCCCGCCTTCGCCGAGGACCTCTTCGGCCGCTGTGCCATCATGCTCCTGGCCCCCTGCGTCGCCGACGCCCGCAAACTGCGCCTGATCGCTCATCTCGGCGGCGACCTCGCTGCCGTCATGCCCTACCTGAATGCCGAGATGCCCCACGCCATGTACAACCATGAGGCGGATACCTTCACCTTCATGGAGAACTACCGGATGATCTCGCTCTACCCCCGGCGTCTTACCCTCGCCAAAGCCGACGATATCGTGGACGCCTGGCGGGTACTCGAATCTCTGCGCTGCCTGGTCAACCGCACCTGGGCCCGTCGCCAGGAAATCACCCCATCCACCACGCTGCGCCGGAAACCCCCGGCCCTGGAAATCTACAAACGCCTCCCCGGAACCAACTGCCGTCAGTGCGGCGAGATGACCTGCATGGCCTTCGCGATGCGACTGTGGAACGGCGACCTGGCACCGGCTCAGTGCAAACCTGTGTTCCAGGGCGCCTACCCTCAACTCAAGGAGCCCCTGCTGGCCATCTGCACCGGCCTCGGACTGGCCAGCGGGGCGGACACCTCAGCCTCGTAGCGGCTGCATCAGCGCCGCGTTTTTGCCGCCTGCAGCACTTGACCGAAGGGTGTGGCCCTGCTAGTATATGCATATCTGCGCATATTCATACTAATGGTACAGAGAGGGGTCACGCCCCATGGGCAACAGCATTCGCAAGCAGCTTTCGTTCCTAGACCGCTACCTGACCCTCTGGATCGTCCTGGCGATGGCCGGCGGCGTACTTCTGGGGTACGTGGCGCCGGGCGTGGGGAACTGGATCGCGTCGCTGCATCCCCGCGGCAGCCAGACGAGCATTCCCATCGCCCTGGGGCTGATCCTGATGATGTACCCGCCCCTGGCCAAGGTCAAGTACGAGGAACTCGGCGACGCCTTCCGCGACCTCAAGGTCATGGGGCTGTCGCTGCTACAGAACTGGGTCATCGGGCCGGTGCTCATGTTCGGGCTGGCCGTAGTCTTTCTGCGGCACCGTCCCGAGTTCATGACCGGACTGATCCTGATCGGGCTGGCCCGCTGCATCGCCATGGTCATCGTCTGGAACGACCTGGCCAAGGGCGACGCGGAGTACTGCGCCGGGCTGGTGGCGCTGAACTCGATCTTCCAGGTGCTTTTCTACAGCGTCTATGCCTGGCTGTTCATCAAGGTCCTGCCGCCCATCCTCGGGCTGAACCTTGGCGACGTGGACCTCTCCAAGGTCACCATCGGCAGCATCGCCGAGAGCGTGTTTATCTACCTTGGGATTCCCTTCCTGGCGGGGATGCTGACCCGCTTCGCCCTGGTCCGGGCGTACGGCAAG
>CAILKC010000391.1 GCA_903834675.1 uncultured Victivallales bacterium
ATGATTGACCTGCGCCAACTGGGCCGCCTGCACCTCCGGCGCGCCACCCGCATCGAGTTCAACGAACGCACCCAGCTCTGGGACGTCCTGCCCGCCAAGCGCGCCAGCAAGGCGCTCTTCTCGGCCGCCACCCGCCGCGAATGCCTGGCCTGGGAACAGGCCAACGTCACACCCTGAGTTGGTGGCTCCGCCCCCATACCCCCGCCGGGGTGCCTCGGCTCCCCGGACCCGAGTAAAGGGAGGCCTGGAGGGCTGAAGTCATCCAGCGGGTGTGGGCAGAGCCCATCCCGATCTACCCATCTTTCACCCACAGAAGGAAAACCCGACCATGCAAGCCCTGTTTGAAAGTCCGCGCGGTCACAGCGTCGAGCTCGACATGCCCCTGAGCGATTTCCTGGCCACACGCCTGATGGAACGCCGGGCCCGTGCCGCCCTGTGTACCCCCGGACAACTCGTCGTTGGCCATCTGCCGGGAGACTATGCCACCTTCGACTCGGAGGAACTCAGCCTGGCCCTGGCCGAAGCCTGCGAGACGGCCACCGAGTTCGCTGTCAGTCACGTAAAGCTGAACCAGGCCGATGTGCGCTTTGCACAGCGTCGTCTCGAAGGCCTCTACACCCCCGAAGCCGCCTGAAGCCCTGCTGCGCTCAGGGTGCCCATGAGTGGGGTTCCACCCCATACCCCGCCGGGAAGCCTCGGCTCCCCGGACCCCTCTTCTCCGGGTTGCGGACTGCAGCGATGGCGGACACGGCTGTGCAACCGTCTCGTGCTGGTGCAGCCATCGCCCAGTCCGCCACCCGAGCAAAGGGAGGTCTGGAGGGCTGAAGTCCTCCAGCGGGTGTGGGCAGAGCCCACGCTACGATCTACCCCACCGCCAACGAAACCGACAATCCAAAGGAAACATGCCCATGCAGGCACAGCTCATCGACTACATCCGCGCCGGGTTCGCCGGCATCTATCTGGTCACGGCCGAAGAGGCCCGCGCCGAAGCTCTACTGCGCGATACGGCGAGCGAGCTTGGCTACAGCCTGCACACCTGGACCGTGACCGAGGGTCTGGTGTGCGTTGAAACTGGCAGCGCCGAACCCGTGAACGACCCGTTGCAGGCTGTGTCAAGCCTGGGCGAGCTTCCCGAGAAGAGCATTCTGGTGCTGCGCGACTTCCAGCAGTTCCTGGGCGACGCCGGCCCGCCGGCCGATCCAGTGCTGACGCGCACGTTACGCGAGCAGTTGCGCCGGGCGCGTTGTTCATCGCGAGTGGCCGTGATCCTGGGCTGCCGGCTGCAGCTTCCGCCGGAGCTCGACAAGGAGTTCACGGTGCTGCACCTGGGCCTGCCGGGCATGCCTGACTTGCGCCTGATCGCGAACGGCATCGCCGAATCGGCCGGGGTCACGCCCGATGAGACGATGCTCAACGCCGCGGCGGAGTCGGCCCGCGGCCTCACCACGACGGAAGCCGAGGACGTGATGGCCCTGACTGTGGTACGCAAGAAACCCCTGGATCCACTCCTGATCGCCACCGAGAAGGCACGCACTCTCAAGAAGGGCGGCCTCCTGGAGATCGTTGAGACGCAGGCATCGCTCGCCGATGTCGGCGGGCTGGATGCACTCAAACAGTGGCTGCTGCGTCGTCGCAGCGCCTTCACCCCCGAGGCGGCTGCCTTCGGGCTGCCCGTGCCACGGGGTATTCTTCTGATGGGGATCCCGGGCACTGGCAAGAGTCTCACAGCCAAGGCCACTGCGAGTGTGCTGGGGAAGCCTTTGCTCCGGCTGGATGCCGGGCGGCTGTTCGCCGGCATCGTCGGCGAAAGCGAGGCTAATCTGCGCCGGGCCATCGCCATGGCCGAAGCGGTAGCGCCCTGCGTTTTGCTCATCGACGAGCTTGAGAAAGGGTTCAGCGGCAGCCGTTCCAGCGGCTCGACCGACGGCGGTACGACCGCGAGGGTGTTCGGCTCGTTCCTTTCCTGGCTGCAGGAGAAGGAAAGCCCCGTATTCGTCGTCGCGACCGCGAATGACATCAGCCAGCTCCCGCCCGAGCTTCTGCGCAAAGGACGCCTGGACGAGATCTTCTTCCTGGACCTGCCGGGAGAGGCGGAGCGCGCCGACATCTGGCGCATTCACATCGCCAGGCGCAAGCGTGACCCGGAGCAGTTCGATCTGGCGGCCCTGGTGCGCCAGACCGATGGCTTCACCGGGAGCGAGATCGAGCAGGCCTTCGTCGATGCGCTCTACGCCGCGTATGACGCCGGCCGCGAGGTCTGCCAGGAGGACGTCGTTGAGGCGCTGCGCCGCAGCGTACCACTCTCGGTCACCATGGCCGAGGACATCCGGGCCCTGCGCCAGTGGGCCTCGAAACGGGACCGGAGTGCCGCTGGCGATCCAGCCGAAGTGCCCACGGCAAGGCGGATCGCTGCCTGATACGCAAGTGCAGCACCACTCCCTGCTCTGCCGGGTAACACCGGCAGGGCGGGGATATCGATTTGCAAGAAAGGGAGTTACCCGACCATGTCCGACCGCTACAGCGCCCGTATCGAGATCGGCGGCGACCTGCCGCGGCAGCACCTGCTCAAGTTCGGCAGAGTGTTTGAGGCCAGCGACGAAAACGCTCTCATGGCCCGCGTCGCCGACGGCCATCTTATCCTAGATGACGACCAGGCCGCCTGGGGCGAGTTCCACGAACTGGAAAGCGCCGGTCGCGATCTTGGCCTGCCCTACCAGCGGCATTCCGAAGGCTACTGGGACTGCCCGCCGCAACTCGTCTATTGGCAGCCGGGCATGGAAGGGCCGGAGAGCGTCACCACCAGCGGTGATGGCGACATGCTGGTGTCCATGGACACGCTCCGTGAGGCCCGGGACTACATGCGGGCCGGCAACGCAGCGCGGGCGCGAGCGCTGCTGGAGGAGACAATCATCGAGGTGCCGGAGCTACCCGCGTTCCGGCTGGTGTGAGTTCACAAGGGAGGAGTCCCCAATGAAGGTGTTTGTCGAAGCCTGCTGCGGGGCGAATTCCCGTTTCTACCACCGTCTTGTCTTCCCGTGGCGAGGCCGTTGGGTCCGCGATTCCGTCGAGGGCTATCACTGGAACCGGTCCACGGCACGGCAAGCCCTGGACCTCCTGGATCACGTGTATGATCTGCCGCGCCGCAGGGTGCGGTTTGAGCATCGGTAGGGGCTGCCGAAGTACCCGGGCGATTTCCTCACCGCCATCAGAGAAGCAATGCGCCACTCGCGTGGTCCCGGCGTTGCCGGCGAGTCCGAGTACTTCCGCTTCAAGGTCTACGGCAACGGCAACGTGCACCTGGAACTGAAGCGCCTGGACCTGATCGCCGAGATCAACCGGCAATGCGGCGGGAACATGGTGGCGCAGGCGGCCTCGGCGTGACGAAGACAGCGTCTACCGGGAAGCCGGGCAGACAGGCATAGCGAGGTTATCACTATGAATAACGTGGCCAGAATCGACCCTGCGTCGGTGTCGCGCTCGGGCCAGCTCAAGGCGCTCGTCATAGCGCTCTTCTGCGTGCTCTACCTGCTCAATCTCAGCGGCGGCTGGCTTGAGATTCCCGACTGCCTGCCCATCATTGGCAACCTGGACGAAGTCGCGGCGACGGTGGTGCTGCTGCAGTACCTGGGAGAGCTGGGTGTCACCGTCCCACCGTGGCGACGCTGACCATCACGCAGGTCGAACCAGGGCACTTCCCCCGCCGACCGGCGGGTCAGTGCCCTTTTCTTAGCCCATGCAGAAGAGATGCCGGTATTGAGCCGGCCCGGACCGGACCGTTCCGCGGAACGCGCAGTTGGGGACGACCGACAACGGTGGACTCCCCTGCCAGGCCGGGTGCCTATGGAGTTTCCAGAATGCCCGGCCATTTCATCCGGATAGGCCAGGCCAGGCGTCTCCGTGTCGCTTGTGCCCGGAGCGCTGGCTTCAGGCCGGCCCGGGCTGCTTCTCTGTCCGTCCTGTCCCGGGCTCTGAGCTCTCACGACCTTCGCGCCCCTGCGCCCTTTTCTGACCGGATTCCTTTACCAGAGACGCCACGTCCCTCAGCCCTGCCGCCGAGGAAAGCATGTCTGCGGGGTCCATCTCGGGGTCGTAGTCCGGCGTATCTTTTCGGCTGATCTTAGGAGGGCCGGTTCGTTCGTGCGTCTTCATGTAACGCTCGACCCAATACCGGGCCGTATGGCCGCGAATGTCCCCACTCCAGTAGAGGAGCTCTCCCCCAGACTTCTCATCGCCGGCGTAGCCGAGCATCCTGAGGGCCCCATGGACCACGTCTCTCAGGTACTCTGCCTGCAGGTGCTGGATTCGCTGGCAAGACGCCTTGTGGTTCCTCTTGGCGGCCTTGATTGCCTCTGGTACTGATACCTCTTTCATCGTCATCCTCCCATTGGACAGCGCCACTGTCGCCCTGCAGTGCTCCCACCAGGATGACGGGAGGCGTACAGTTGGAGACACCGGGGACAGCCCTACCACCCCACCACCTGCCCATAGCCCTTGCCCGAGAAGCTCTCCAGGGTGGCCCAGCCACCTTCGAGCGGGGTGAGGGTGGTCCTGATGCTGATGGCCTTCGAGGCCGGGTTGGCCGGATCGCCGGCCAGAGTCAGCGCGGCCTTGTTGTTGGCGCCGGTCCTGCCTCGAACGACGAAGCTGTGCTTCACTTCGTTGGAGAGCCTCAGTTCGGCCGTGCCCGTGACGGTTCGGCCTGACTGGTCAAGAGCGAATGACAGCGTCCAGGAGCCGTTCATCCTCTCGGGCAACTCGAAGACTACCGGATCATCCACCAGGGTGGTCGTGCCGTTGCTCCGGACCCTGCCGGTCAGCCGTCCCGTGAGCTCGTGCTGGGCCGTGTCCACCGTCAGATTCAGCGACAGCGAGACCGTGACGGTCTTCGTGGAATCAGCCCCATTCAGTGCGCCCTTCATGGTGAGGCTGCCGCGGTTGCCCTTGACACTGCCCCTGATCGGCATGGTGACCACCGTGTCCGGGGCGATGGTGTAGGTGGCCGTACCGCCGAGCCTGCCCGTAGCGTCGTGGAGCAGAGTGAGCGCCAGGCGGTTACTCTTAGCGCTGGCGGCATAGGGGCCGGTGAGGTCCCAGAGGCCGCGGCTGGCGGCTGCCGTAGCGTCCACCCTGGCCAGAAAGCCGCCATCAGGCGGCACCGAGTCCACGGCCACCCGGAACGATGCCGTCAGAGGCATGTCCGCCGAGACATCGGCCACGGTGCGCGGGTTGTCCGTCCTGCCATCGCTCCAGCGCTCGAAGACGTAGCCGAAGTCCGGCACGGCAGTCACCGGCGTGGTGCTGCCGCCGTCGTTCACCCACTGCGCGGAGTCTCCCATGAGGGTCCCATGGTCGACGGCGACCAAGCTGACCAACCAGACCCCGAAGGCCAATTCATGAGGACTCTCGAAGCTGCCGAAGGCGCCGCCGATCTCGGCAGTCAGGGCAGGACTGGTGGCCCGATAGACGCGATCCGCGCTGTAATCCCACAGCCTGAAGGTGATGGGTTCACCATTCTGCGCGACGTTCACGGCCAGGTTGACGAACGTATTGCCGTCGACCAGGCTGACGGGCTGCTTGCCACGCAGTTCGTCGCCGCAGTAGGCGGCTACCACGTCGCCGAGACCAGCAGGCTGGCCGCTGAGGGTGACGGTTGTGAGGATGGACATGGGCGGGTTCATGGTCGCGACCGGATCGCCAAACGGGTCGGTGTCGCCACTGCGGTCGGATAGAGTCAGACTGCTGATGCCGCCGCCGGGTTCGGCGTAGCGTAGCGTGGCATTCGTGGTCACCTTCAGCCAGTAGCCCGAGCCGGGCCGCATCGTGGTCAGCGAGTTCAGCGAGTCGGGTAAGTCGGGGTGGAACACGCCGCTGTCTCCGGTGATCCGCTCGACCGCTCCCGACTCGAGCAGGTCGGCCAACACCTCGCGGATACTGCCGGCCTGCTGAGGTACATAGCCGACGCTGTTCCAGCCCGGGCTCAGGGGCACGGTGACATCGGCGACCACCAGCGGCAGCCCTCGGACCGAGAGGGTGGCCGCCACGTTCATCTTCACCCAGTACCCCTTGCCGCCGGCAATCTCAGTCAGGCTGTTCTGTGCATCCGGCCGGTCGGGGTCGAAGCTGTCCGCATCATGGACAACTCTGCCCAAATCGCCCAGGACAGGCGCGAAGGCACGGCGCGGCGATGGGTCCGGCAATTCGACGTTGGCGGAGATGTGATTCCAGCCTGCCTTCAGGGGCAGGTCCAGGATCACCTCGTTGGTCACCTCAACCAGGAAGAGGTCGTCGGGATAGCTCCCCAGAGTCGTGCCGGGGGCGCTTTGGGCGAAGCTGTAGCGGGCCTCATGGGCGGTCTCAGCGGAGGCATCCCAGACCTTGAACGACAGCGTCTCGCCCGCCTGGGGGGTGTAGGCAGTCAGATCGGCAAAGGCAATGCCCTGTCGCAAGGTGAGCATCGCCTTGCCACGCAGTTCATCGCCGCAGTACACCGCTACGCTGCCGTCCCGGGTCGCCGGGTTGCCGAACAACACGACGGAGGCGACGATACGCATGGTGTCCGTCGGGTACATCTGCGGCTCGCCGAATGGGTCCGGGGCGGGTGCCGGCCGGTAGGTTGCCGCGACCACGATATCCGCCGCGGGCATGGCCAGAGTAGTGGCCTCAAAGGTGACCTCTGCTACGCCGCCGACGTCCCCGGTCCACCGGTCGAAGACCTGTCCCTCGGGCGGTGTGTCCGCCGTTATGGCCACCGTTCGACCGGCCGGGTAGTTGCCGTCGCCGCTGCCATTGTTCACCGTCAGGTCGTAGCCGCGGTAGGTCGCCGCCACTGTGATGTTCACCGCCGGCATCGTCAGGCTGGTCGACGCAGCACGGACGTCCGCCACCGCGCCGACGTCGCCGACCCAGGCGGCGAAGCGTTCGCCCGGTGGCGGGGCGTTGGCGGCGACAGCGACGGTTGCGCCCTCCTCGTAGTCGCCGCCACCCGTGCCATCCGTAACCGTGAGCGTATAGGTGGGGACGCGGTAGGTCGCAGTGATGGCGAGGGCATGGCTGGGCATCCGGAGCATGGTCTCGGCGGCTTGCGCGTCCGTCAAGCCAGCCACGTCGCCGGTCCACGCAGCGAACTCCAGTCCGGCCGGCGGAGGGTCGGCCGTGACGGTGACCAAGCTACCGGACTCATAGTCGCCGTCGCCGCTACCCCTCACTACCTCCAAGGGGTACTTCGGACCCTCGTAGATAGCCGTGACGGCGATGTCACGGTCTGGCATGGTGACCCGGGTGGCGACGGCGGTCGCGACCTCCAGGTGCTCGGTGTCGCCCTCCCAGCGCACAAAGGACTTGCCGGTCGGCGCGGCGTTGGCCCAGACCGTGACGAATTCGCTCTCGATGTACTTGCCACTGCCGCTGCCAGCCGTGACCCTGAGTGTGTTGAAATCCGTATCGGTGACAAGAGCCCACAGTCTGCTCACGCCATCGCCACTCCCGGTCAGCACCCGCGTTCCGTCAGGCGAGAACGCCACGGAATAGACACTCGACGCATGCCCGCTGAAGGTCCGCAGCAGGCTGCCGCTGGCCGTGTCCCACAGCTTCGCGGTTTTGTCCGAACTCCCGGTCAGCACCCGCGTCCCGTCCGGCGAGAACGCCACGGACATGACACCGTCCGTATGCCCGCTGAAGGTCCTGAGCAGGGCGCCACTGGCCACGTCCCACAGCACCGCAAAATTGTCCCAACTCCCGGTCAGCACCTGCGTCCCGTCCGGCGAGAACGCCACGGAATGGACATAGTCCGTATGCCCGCTGAAGGTCCCCCGCAGGCTGCCGCTGGCCATGTCCCACAGCACCGCTAAATTGTCCGAACTCCCGGTCAGCACCCGCGTCCCGTCCGGCGAGAACGACACGGACATGACACCGTCCGTATGCCCGCTGAAGGTCCGGAGCAGGGCGCCACTGGCCACGTCCCACAGCACCGCAAAATTGTCCGAACTCCCGGTCAGCACCCGCGTCCCGTCCGGCGAGAACGCCACGGACCGGACAGAGTCCGTATGCCCGCTGAAGGTCCGCAGCAGCGCGCCACTAGCTGCGTCCCACAGCTTCGCGGTTTTGTCATAACTCCCGGTCAGCACCCGCGTCCCGTCCGGCGAGAACGACACGGACTCGACACTCCACGTATGCCCGCTGAAGGTCCGCAGCAGCGCGCCACTGACCACGTCCCACAGCTTCGCGGTATTGTCATAACTCCCGGTCAGCACCCGCGTCCCGTCCGGAGAGAACGCCACGGACCGGACAGAGTCCGTATGCCCGCTGAAGGTCCGGAGCAGGGCGCCACTGGCCACGTCCCACAGCACCGCTAAATGGTCCGAACTCCCGGTCAGCACCCGCGTCCCGTCCGGAGAGAACGCCACGGACCAGACAGAGCCCGTATGCCCGCTGAAGGTCCGCAGCAGGGCGCCACTAGCTGCGTCCCACAGCTTCGCGGTATTGTCATAACTCCCGGTCAGCACCCGCGTCCCGTCCGGCGAGAACGCCACGGACCGGACAGAGCCCGTATGCCCGCTGAAGGTCTGGAGCAGGGCGCCACTAGCTGCGTCCCACAGCTTCGCGGTATTGTCCCAACTCCCGGTCAGCACCCGCGTCCCGTCCTGGGATAACGCGGCGGAGATGACCGTATTGAAGGTCCGGAGCAGGGCGCCACGGGCCACGTCCCACAGCTTCGCGGTACTGTCCCAACTCACGGTCAGCACCCGCGTCCCGTCCGAAGAGAACGCCACGGAATTGACTTCCATTGTATGCCCGCTGAAGGTCCGGAGCAGGACGCCACTAGCTGCGTCCCACAGCTTCGCGGTCGTGTCCGCACTCCCGGTCAGCACCCGCGTCCCGTCAGGCGAGAACGCCACGGACTGGACAGAGTCCGTATGCCCGCTGAAGGTCTGCAACTGGGTGCCGGTGCCGAGATCGAAGAGCGTGGCTGTCCCGGCTCCTTCCCCCGTCAGGAACATCGTCCCATCCGGCGAGTAGGCAACGCAGTACAGAGAGCCATACCCGAACTGCCTGAGGACACGAGGCACCCCAAGGCTGTCGGCCGAGACGTACCCCGTGTCAGGGCCGCCGTAGTCGCTGGCACGGTTACCCATCGCGTCTGCCGCCGCCTGCACCCAGTAGTCGTATGTCGTACCAACCCCCGCCGTTGTGTCGTGGCAGTAGCCGACGGTCTGCCAGCCAGTGAGTGCGGTCTTGACGCCGTCCATGCCGGTGGCCCGCCAGACCTGGTAATGCGTGGCACCGGCCACAGAGTTCCAGGTGATGGTGACGCGGTTGGGGTACAGGCCATCGGAGGCATTCACCCCCGTGGGCCCGGCCAGGGGCAGCATATCCTGGGCCGCCGTCTCGAAGAACTGGCCAGTCAGGACGCCGAGGCCGAGTTCGGAAGCCACGAGCCCACTGCCTTCATACGCTTCGATCTTCCAGTCGTAGGCGCCGTGCGTCAACTCGGGGGACGCGCCGGTGTTGGCCCAGCGCACCGGATTCACGTCGGCACTGGCAGACAGGTTGGCGGTAAGGTAGGTGCTCCAGGAGGCAGCGCCCGCGGCTCTGTAGAGGAACTTGAGGGTCAGGCTGGCGTTTCGGGAGCAGGTCACCGAAAAGAGGAAGGTGCGCGACCGGGTGTAGCCGTCGCCATCGCCATCGACGGCATCGGCCCAGGAGATGTCCGAGAGGGTGGCAGTCAGCGGCACGATGCAATACCCCGTGTCGTAGGCGCTGAAGGCGCTGGCGCTGGCGCCGTCCGCGCTGGCGGCGGCCTTGACCCAGTAGTAACAGGTCGTGCCGGGCGTGGCCGTGCGGTCGTCGTAGGAGGTCGCCACCTGCCAACCGTCGCCGAGTTCCGTCTTGGCGCCGCCCGAACTGGTGGCGCGGTAGACGCGGTAGTGGCTGGCGCCGGCGACGCTGTTCCAGCTTACCCGGACCTTGTCGGGGTAGGAGCCATCTGAGGCGGCAACCCCTGTGGGTGCGGTTAGCGGCGCGAGTTCGTACCAGCAACTGAGCGCATAGCTGGCCGCAGCGCCCACCGTGTACCCACGAACGCGCAGGTAGTAGGTGCCGACTGTGGCGGGCGTGTAGGCGATGCGGAAATTCGAGTCGGTACCGGCATCGTTATCGTAGGCGACGCGGGTGCCCAGTGAACTGCTGCTGTAGAGCTCGCCGTAGGTATCGCTGCCCCCCATGCTCTCGAAGACATACGAGCGCCCGGTCGTCATGTCGATACAGAAGAGGTCGTAGACATCGTCCGCGTTGAGCCCATGGGGGCCATGCGTCGTTGGGGTGGCGGCAACCGCCAAGACGGTGGCGCCGGCCGGGGTATCGTCGCTCGGGTCCCAGGCGTCAGGATACGGCGCCCTCAACCGGCCCATGTCGTAGGCACTCAAGGCGCTGGCGTCGGCACCCGAGGCGCTGGTGGCAGCCTGGACCCAGTAGTAGTGGATCGTCCCAGCTACTGCGGAAATGTCGCTGTAGGTCGTGCCGCTCTGCCAGGTACCCAAGGCGGTCTTCGGCCCGTCGACGCTCGTGCCCCGGGACACCCGGTAATACGTGGCGCCCCAGACGCTGTTCCAGGACACCGCAACTCTATCCGCATAGGTGCCATCCGAGGCCGTCACGCCAGTCGGCGGAGACAGGATGCCCAGGAGAGCGCCGTTCAGGTTGACGCGCTTGCCGGTCTTCACCTTGCCCGAGAGTCCGGCGACGGTGTCGCCACCGGCATAGAGGCGGCCGATAAGGGAGAGATACTCCTCGTGCGGGAACTGCGCCTTGAGAATCGCCAGGCAGCCGGCCACCAGGGGGGTAGCCATGGAGGTGCCATCCAGAGAGGTGTACGAGGTGTCGCTGCTGTAGTAGGTTGAGTAGATGTCGACGCCAGGCGCGGCGATGTCGACCGAGGTGGCGCCGTAGTTGGAGAAGGACGCCAGACCATCGCTTTGGGTGGTGGCCGCCACTGAGACGATGTTGTCCTGAGTGTACGAAGACGGGTAGTGACGGTCGGTGTCGGTGTTGTCACCGTCGTTGCCCGCGGCAGCCACGAAGATGACACCCGCATTTCTGGCCGCGATGATGGCAGACTCCAAAGCCGCCGAACTGGGCCCCCCTCCCCAACTGTTGCTGAGGATGTCGGCTCCGTTCTCCACCGCGTAGTTGATACAGGTGATGGCATCGGAGGCGGCACCACTACCACGGGAATTCTGGAACTTGAGCGCCATGATCCCCACATTCCAGGCGGCACCGACGACCCCTTTGCCGTTGTTTCCAACCGCCCCGATCGTGCCAGCGACGTGCGTCCCGTGGCCGTTGTCATCCATGGGGTTGGAATCGCCGTTGTAGGCATCGATGCCGTACACGTCGTCCGCGTAGCCATTCCCGTCGTCGTCGCGACCGTTGCCGGCGATCTCGCCTGGGTTGCGCCACAGGTTGGTCGCCAGATCCTCGTGGGTGCAGCGCACACCGGTATCGATCACCGCGACCACCACGCCGCTGGCGTCATGGCGAACATCCCAGGCGGTTGGCGCGCTGATCTTCGCCATCGCCCACAGGTCGCCGCTGCCATACGAAGGATCGTTGGGGGTGGCGCCGGTATGGACGATGAAGTCCGGCTCGACAAACTCGCAGGAGGCGTTGGCGGCAAGCTGGGCTTGAGCCGAGGGCACGCTATCCAGCGAGACATCGGGGGCCCGCAGCAGCAGCATGCCATCACGGTCCAACTCCCGCTTGACTGCCAGTCCCAGCCGGGTCAGCATCGCCTCGAAGGCCTGCCGGTCCTGCTCGGGGTTCAGCTTGGCGATCACCTGGTCGGCCACGCATTCCTCGCGCTGCAGCACCACGACCGCGCCGGTGGCCTGCCGCTCACAGTCCTCCGCGACGCGAACGGGGTACTTGAAGGCATCATCTCTCAGGATGTACTCGCGGCGGAAGCGGTTGCCATGCGGGTCGGACTCCCGGTATGCCATGACCTGGCTGCCGTCCCTGTGCGGCGGCAGGGCGAACTCCGCAGGTAGGCGCACGGCCGGACTCGACGGCGTGCCTGTGACGATATCGCCGGGGGCCGCAGGCTGACTCGCAGCCTGGCCGCCCGGGACTGTCGGTGCAGGAACTACGGCGGGAGCCGTGGGTGTGGTATCAGTGCGGCCCGGGCCCTGGAGGGCGCCTGGCGTTGGCACAGTCCGCAGGGCAGACTCGCCCGCATCCACGGCGCCGCTGGCAGACGGTGAAGCCACATTCGGCTCGTGCTGCAACACGACGAAGACAAGAAGGCCCAGACTCATGGCGGCGAGGCCAGCCCACAGCACCTTCCCTGGAGTCATGGTGGTCTGCTTCCCAATGTCATTACCTTCTAGTTCTGCTTGGCAGTGCGGGGCGATCGCCGGTCGCGCGCCGCCCGCCGCGAGGGGTCGGGTACTGGCACCCCCGGCCTTATGTTGCGCGCAACATAAGGCCGGGGGTGCCTGATGTGGCCTTCGGCAA
>CAILKC010000392.1 GCA_903834675.1 uncultured Victivallales bacterium
AATGCCAGACGCCGCGGAGCGCTGAAAGCGCGGCCATTCCTCAGCCCAGGGCACCGCCCTGGGAATGGAATCCAAAACGAGATTGAGCCCTGCCGGGGCGGCATACCGACAGTCCATGGGCACCGCGCGGCCAGCTATGGCGCCCCTTTGGGGCTGAGAATCTGGGGTATGCCCGGTACCCAGGGCGCTGCCCTGGGCTGAGGGATGGCGCCCCTTCGGGGCTGAAGAGGCAGAGGCGAACCCGCGACTTCCGCGGCTGGGGGTGCCCCCGCGAAACCGTAGCGGCAGGATGGCGGATCGAGATGGAAATCGAAATCGGGATTGAGTCGACGGGGGGGGACTCGGACACGGCGTCCCCCCTGGTCTCTCGACCCAGCACGGCGGGCAGGCCCTCGACCCTCTGCGGTTCTCAGACAAGCGAACCCCTACGGAGCTGACATGCGCCCCCGCAGCTCGCGTTTGCGTGCCGAGCGCTGTGGCGCTAGCGTAGCGGGGTCAGATTCACGTCCGCCGTCGGCGGGCGTGCCAGCGCACAACCTGAGGAAGGTGACCGACCATGAGCGACACGATTCGGGTAGGACTCATCGGCGCCGGGCAGATTGCCACGCACCACATGACGCGGTACAAGGATATGCCGCAGGTCAAGATGGTGGCGGTGGCGGATCTGTTCCCGGAGAAGGTCAAGGCGGCCCAGGACCGCTTCGGCATCCCCAACGGCTACGCCGACTTCAAGGAAATGCTGAACCGTGACGACCTTGACGCGGTGGACGTCTGCGTGCATAACAACAAGCACGCGCCGCTGACCATCGCCGCCCTGGAGGCGGGCAAGCATGTCTACTGTGAGAAGCCGATGGCGGGGACGTACCGCGACGCCGAGAACATGTACAAGGCCGCCAAGAAGCACAAGCGCAAGCTCAGCGTCCAGATGACCACGCTGTTCTCACCCGAGAGCCGCGGCGCCAAGCGCCTCATCGACGATGGGCAGCTCGGCAAGCTCTACTACGCCCGCTCGTTCGGCTACCGGCGGCGCGGGCGGCCGTTCGTGGATGGTTACGGCACGGCGAACTTCGTGGACAAGTCGATCTGCGCCGGCGGCGCCCTGTTCGACATGGGCATCTACCACATTGCCAACATCCTATTCCTGGTGGGGAACCCGAAGGTCCTGACCGTCACCGGCTCGACGCACCAGGAGCTTGATATGTACGAAGACCGCCGCACGTTCAGCAACTTCAGCGTTGAAGAGATGGGGCTGGGCTGGGTACGTCTCGAGGGCGGGATTTCCTTTGACATTGAGGAGACCTGGGCGGTCCACCACGACGGCCAGGAGGCAAGCAAGGTGCTGGGCAGCAAGGGCGGCATCAAGCTCAACCCCCTGACCTTCTTCTCGAGCGCTGCCGACATGCCCATGAGTTCCACCTTCGACCTGGCCGGCTCGGACACGCGCTGGCACTCGTGCTTCCCGGAGAGTGTCTGGTACGACTCCTCCCAGAACCACTGGATCGGCGCTCTGCTGGGCAAGGTGCCGTTGCTGCCGACGCACGAATACGCCCTGAACACCGCGCTGATCAGCGAGGGCATCTTCATGTCCACCCGGCTGGGTCGTGAGGTGAGCGCGGACGAGATCAGGAAGACCTCCAAGAGCACGGCGATTGACCCCTACACCCCCGAGAAGGTCTGGAAGTGAGAGCGGCAGGCTGAAGGCCATCCATCAGCCCAGGCCAGCGGCCTGGGGAAACGGTCATGAACCCCGATCGAAGCCCGGCAAGGGCGGTATCATCCCGACACGGAACACGGAGACTTCCTATGGCGAAACGAGTTCCCATTGCGTTGCAGTTGTACGCGGTCCGCGGCGAGTGTGCCAAGAGCATTCCGGAGACCCTGAAGGCGGTTGCCAAGCTCGGCTACCAGGGCGCCGAGCCCTGGGGCTACAGCGGCGACGCGGTGGCCTGGCAAGGTTGGGCCGGGGCTGATCTTCGCAAGGTGTTCGATGACAACAATCTGACGTGCTGTGGTATGCACGTCAACACGGTTGCACTGCAGGGCGACAACCTGGCGCGCACCATCGAGTTGAACCAGCTCCTGGGGAACCGGTTTCTGGTGATCGCCGGCGACAAGGCACGCATGAGTTCCATGGCCGGTATCCGGGAACTGGCGGGCATCCTCAACGAGGCCGCGGCCAAGCTCAAGCCGCTCGGTCTGTTCAGCGGCTACCACGCGCATCCATTCGACTTTGTCATGGTCGAGGGCGAGCAGTCTTGGTATCACCTCTTCCGCCTGACTCAGCCCGAGGTGGTCATGCAGCTTGACATCGGCAACTCGGCTGGTGGCGGCGGCGACCCGGTGAAGATTCTGAAGACCTTTCCCGGGCGCGCCGCGTCGATGCATCTCAAGGACTACGGCAAGCCAGGCTGTGTGATCGGTGAGGGTGTCGCGGACTGGCCGGAGATTTTCCGGCTGTGCGACAGCACGCAACCCGTGGCCTGGTACGTCGTCGAAGAGGGCGGCCCGGACGGCCTTGGCTTTGACGTCTCGGCGCGCAGTCTGGCCGCGCTGCGGAAAATGGGGCGGTGCTGAGCGCCTCGACGGATGACGCGTTCCTCTTCATGGATCTTGGTCATGGGGCTCGCCTGCGCCCTGTCTCCGGGGCTTGCCGCACGCATGGTGCTGCCGGTCCCTGGCAGTGTTGTGCTGGCGGCGCCTGAGGCGGGGGCGCGGAGGATCGGCGTCATCCGCTCGTCGCGGCCGCTGGAGTCGCGGGGCCAGCACACCTTCTTCGATAACCGTCACCCGCTATCGAGGTACTACCGCTTCGATTTGGTTGAACTGGACGATGGGACGGAAGGCTGGCTCTGTCCCGAGCTGCGGGCGGTGGAAACCGCGTCCGGCGTGGGCGGCGTGAGCGCGGTCCGGCGGTCCGCGGTTGGGCTGCAGGTCCTCTGGGTCCTGGATCTGCTCCTGGCGGCGGCCGCGGCGCTGGCGTTGTTGCCGCGCTGGTTGCGGGGCCTATCGCGGCGGACGGGGATAGCTCTGCCGACGCTGGTGGCCGGGTTGCAGGGGGTGCTGGTGGTCAGCCTGGGTTGGGGGCGGCTGCTCGGCATCCTCCTCGGCGCCCATCAGGTGGTGGCCACCCCGTGTGATGAACTCGGCTACTTTGAGGTGGCGCGCGACCTGTTGAACGGCTCCCTGCAGGGGCCCTGGCGTTTCACCCTCGGCCTGCCCCTGCTCTATGTGCCTTTTGTGTGGTTCTTCCAAGCCACCTCGGCATTCGACCTTATCATTCCGTTCAGTGGGTTCAACGGGTTCGTCGTGATGCCGGCTTGCGCGCTGCTGATCCTGGCCATTCTGCGTCGGCTTACGGGGTCTGCGGGCAAAGCGCTCGCCGCGACCTGCCTGTGGCTTCTGCTGCCGCTCATTTACCATCGGTTTGAGTACTGGGATGACAGGTTGTTCAAGTCGTTCGTGGACCTGCCGACCGTAACCTTCTGCTTTCAGCTCTACACCGAACTCATCGCCATGGGCTTCAATGCCATGAGCGATGTGCCGGCGCTGTTCCTGATGTTGCTGGCGTTGTGGCTCGCCGTGAGGTCTCGTCCTGACCAGCGCAGCCGGGCTGTGGTCGGCGCGACGTTGGGTGCGGCCTGTCTGGTGCGCCTCAACTGCGTGTACATGGCGCCGGCGCTGGCCTGGTTTCTGTGGCGTGCCGACCGGGCGCGTCTGGCGCAGTGGCGACACGCTGTGCCCGCGGTTGCCATCGCTCTGGGCGCTTTCGCCGCCGTGTTTGCGCCGCAGTGGATGGTGAATCGGCTGCAGTTCGGGTCCGCGTGGACGTTTCCCTACGTGCTGCACAGCACGGATGCTGCCAGTGGCTTCGAGTGGCGTTGCGTGCCGGTACACCTGCAGTACCTGATGCACAGCAACTACCTGTACGTGGTTCCCGGCGGCCTGGCGCTGCTGTGGCAGCCCGACCGCGAACTGCGCACCGGGCTGGCTCTCTGGGCGGTGCCGATGATCGCCTTCTTTGCCGGCTACACCAATAGCTTCTGTGACGCCACCCGCTTCATCCTCATCGCCTTCCCGGCGCTGGTTGCCGCGGTGGTCTGTCTGGAGAGCCGCCGGGAGGCGCCGCGGGAGGGCGCCTGGGTGTTGCCCGCCTTGTTGGGGGTGACGCTGCTATGCACCAGTCCGTCCGGGTACGGCTTCTCCCGCGTCAGCATCCTGAGCCTCGGATCGACGGGCGAAGGCGCGCTCCTGGCGGTGGCGTTGGCAGCGGCGGCAGGGGCGCTGCTGCGGTTGCGCCGGCAGCGGCAACCGCTCCTTCTGGCTGCGGTCTTTCTGCTGGTCTGGTACAGCGGCCAGGTATGGGCAGCGGCGGCTTGCCTCGTCGCGGCCCTGGCACGGGCCGCCTGGGACTGGGGAGAAGACGTCACACGGCACTGGCGCCGGGCCGGACGTACCGGCTGAGACGCCAGGGCTGAGACGCGCCAGACCCGCAGTTGCGGCTCTAGCCAGTCTTGTGTATCCGGTCGGAACCGTCTCAGGCCCCGAGCAGGCGCCGCACGATGGCGACGTTCTCCTCGACGATGTTGTCGTTGTCGCCGCGGTGCATGCCGACGTTGACGACATCGCCCGGCTTGATGTTCTCGAAGGCGAACTCGAAGGCCATGGCGGCGTCGAGGCGCCCGGCGCCGAGGATCTTGTAAGCGATGCAGGGCTTCTGCAGCCGGCGACAGCACTCAGCGGCGGGGAAGATGTCGGCCAGGTGGAACTTGTCACCCTTGCCGGCGTGCAGGCTGCCGCAGTCGAAGAAGCAGACCATGTGGAAGTCGACCAGGTTGAGGCTGTCGATCCAGTAGTGCGTCTGGGGGGCGTGTCCGGCAACCCCGATCGGCAGACCGCGGGACTTAGCGTGCTCGACCCAGGCCTGGAGCGTCTTGGCGTCGCGCTTGGAATAGAGATCGTCGGCGATGCCGCCGTGGAAGAAGGCGGCCTTGGCGCCAATCTCGATGGCGCGGTCGACCGTCGCTTCCATCGTCGGGAAGCTGCGGTTGCTGAGCTGGGCGACCCACTGCAGCGGCCCGCCGTCGGCCAGGTAGTCGGTCACGGCCTGAATCACGTGCGGGGTTTCGTTGTTGGACACGAAGGAGTTGATGCCGGCGGCATAGGCCCGGCCCCAGGTCTCCTTGATGCGCTCAGGGGTGTGCCACGTCTTCATCGCCGTATCGCGCGCCGCATTCTGGTGGCTGAACCCGCCGAAGGGGTTTGCCCCGATCAACAGCCTCGTCATCTTCAGTCCGCAGAAATCCACGGTCGGCAGCATGTTGGAATCTCCTGTTTCGGGCCGGCTCAACAGAACGGTTGTACGCGTTGATACTATGGTTGCTGCGCGCGCTTGTGCCAGTTTCTGCTCGACGGCGCCCGTCCCGGGCGCAAGTCAGCTCCGTAGGGGTTTGCTGGTATGAGAACCGCGGAAGGTCGAATGCCCAATGCCCCATGACGAAGGGCAGAATCCCCTGCCGCGTCACCGGAGTTCTCTGGCGGTCATGTCCGGCACCAGCCGGGG
>CAILKC010000393.1 GCA_903834675.1 uncultured Victivallales bacterium
TCAACCTGTGCAATAAGGATGGGCCGAGGTATTCAGCCCCAAAGGGGCGTTTCGGGCGCCCAGGGCAACGCCCTGGGTCCCTGTCCTCCCCGAGGTTTGAGCCCTGAAGGGGCGGACCATGCGACGTCGGCGTAAATGTAGGGCAGATCGCTCGCCCCTACAGGGCTCAAACCCATAACCGTCCTATTCCCAGGGCGTTGCCCTGGGCTGGTATCGCGGCGCGCCTTCAGCGCTCCAGACGGACTCCCTTATTCCACAGGTCGAAGAAAAGGGCACCACGAGATCGGCGGACGACCCCTATTGCTTCACGGCGGTTGAGGAGTTATCGCCCTTCGGGCCTGGCGGGATTCTGGAGGATCTCTTGATACCAGTCCAGGAAGGCTTCGACCTGTCGTTCGAGGCTGAATTTGGCGCCCTGCCGGGCCGCCTGTTCGCTCAAATCAGCGCGCAGGGTTTGATCCACCAGGATGCGGTGCGCGAAACCTGCCAGCGCCTGCGCGTCACCCGCCGGGGCGAGGAAGCCGGTGCGGCCAGCGCTGACCTGTTCCGGGATGCCGCCGACGGCAGAGGCGACCACGGGCGTGCCGCAGGCCATGGCCTCGGTGATCGTCTTGCCGAAGGCCTCGGCCCTGGCGGTATGCACGAAGACGTCGGCGGCGCGGTAGCCATCAGCGAGTGCCGCGGGATCCGCAATGAAGGGCACGCAACGGAGGTCCAGTCCCTTGATTCCGGCGCTGGGGACCGTCGTCCCGATGCAGAGGAAGATGGGGTGCGGTTCACCGACCCAGGCGGCGGCAAGGGCGCGGATGGCGCGGTTCATCGTCTCGGGGTCTTTGTAGACGCTGCAACGGGCGGCGGCGGCGAAGAGGACCACGGGGGCGTCCTGGGGCAAGCCGAAGCGTTGTCGGGCGCGGGTGCGGTCGCCGGGGCTGAAGATATTCAGATCGATCCCGTTGGGGATCATGCGGTAATCAACGCCGCGCAGCATCGAGGCACGGGCGCAGTCGAGCAACCAGGCGGAGGGCGCGGTCACGAAGAGTCGGCTCTGGGCGAAGAGGTCTGCCTTGCGGCGCCAGTTCTCGGCCGTGGCGTCACGCCGGATGCCGGGGTAGCGTTGCAGGTCGGGACAGGAGCCACAGCCGCTGCGCCAGCGTTCGCAGTCGATGAAATGGCCGCAGTGGCCGGTCAGCAACCAGGCATCGCGGAGATTCAGAATGAGCGGGACGCGGCGGCTCAGCGCCGGGAGTTGGCGCAGGTCGAAGTAGCCGCCGTGAAGGTTGTGGCAGTGGACGAGGTCAGGCGGGGCAGGGCAGAGTTCGAGAAGTCGGGCGGTGCCCGGGAAATGGAAATCCTCGACCCCCCGCCACCAGTCGGCCCGCCGGGCGGGATCGGCCCAGAGATCGAGGCGTCGGGCCAGCCCCACGAGGCCCGGACGCCCGGCGGCGCTACGGCGCAGTCGCTCGGCGCAGCGCTGCAGCCAGCGCCCCGACCAGGACAACAGCGGCAAACGCGGGAGTTCGAAAACGTCGGGATCGGCCGAGCCCTTCTGCCCGACCGCCAGCCAGGAGGCATGCCCGCGCTGCCGGTAGGCGGCGAACAGCGCCCGCGCTGACCCCTCAGCGCCGCCGCCGCGGTCGGCGGTGTTGACCTGGAGGATGTGCATGGCTTGGTTCAGAGGGACAGGTGTTGGCGCTGCAACCACTCGCTGAGGACGACATACGACCACAGGCGCACGTCGCGGGGTCGCGGCCTCCGCAATCGGTTTCTGGCATCATCGAGAAAGCGGGGTCGGAAGAGGCTCCGCGCGGCGGCGGATGAGAGGGCGGCGTCGGCCCGTTCCAGGAGGGGGCCGCTGAGCCAGCGCAACAGGGGCAGCTCAAAGCCGCGCTTGGGACGGCGGGCGACTTCATCGGGGAGCAGTCCGGCCAAGGCGGCGAGGAAGACGGCTTTGCCGTGGCCATGGCGGAGTTTGAAGGCTGAGGGCAAGGCAAAGGCGAAGGCGGCCAGTTCGTGATCGAGCAAGATGGGCCTGGCCTCGATGCCGTGGGTCATGCTCATGACATCCCCATCGCGCAACAGGGTGCGTGCCATGTAGCCCTCGAGTTCAACCTGTGAGAGCCGGTCGACGGTGTCGAGCCTTCGGGTCTCCTGGTTAAGCAGGGCCTCGGGGGGACACTGAGTCACGGTGGCCAGGAGGTCGGGGTTGAGCACGCGGCGTTTCTCGCGCAGCGTCATCAGGCAGCGCAGGGTGCCCAGGCGCTCGAGGTCGTCGAGCCCTGGCAGCATGAGGTTGTGGCGGCAGCGGTCTGGGAGCAGGCGCAACGGCGCGAGTCTGCCGCCGCAGGCCGCCCGCAGGCGTGCCGCAAGCTGATGCCGACGGAAGTGCGGGTAGCCAGCAAAGAGTTCATCACCGCCGAGGCCCGTCAGGACCACCTTGACCTGGGCCGCGGCGGCGCGGGCGACGAACCAGGTATTAGCCCCGTCCAGGCTGGGCTGGTCGAGGGCATCCAGGAGCGCGTCGAAGGAGGTGGCAGCTTCGGCGTCGGTGACGGTCACCTCCTGGTGTTGTGTGCCGAGGGCGCGAGCGGTTTGGGCGGCAGGCTCTGCCTCGCTGAGATCCCGATGCTGCTCGCCGAAGGCTACGGTGAAGGTGCGGATGGGGTCGGTCACGTGGTGCCGCATCAGGGCGACCATGGCCGCCGAGTCGACCCCGCCGCTGAGGAAGGCACCGACGGGGACGTCCGCCACGAGGTGGTAGCGGGTCGCCTCTTCGAGCTGTCCCCGAAGGGCAGCGGCGGCGCGGGGGAAGTCCAGCCGGGCCACGGTCTCGGTGTGTACCTGGCTGGCGGTCGCGATGTCCCACCAGCGCCAGGCACGCAGCAGGCGGGCGTCAAAACCGACGGTCATGGCATGGCCGGGGAGGAGGCTGCGCACGCCTTGGAAGATGGTGCGGGGTGGCGGTATCGAGCCGAAGGATAGGTAGTGCCAGACGGCCTCGCGGTCGATCTGCTGCGGCACCTGTCCGGCAGCGGTAAAGGCCCTGAGTTCTGAGGCGAACAGCAACAGCCCCGGAGACTCGACGTAGAGCAGTGGTTTGACGCCAAAGCGATCGCGGGCGAGGAAGACGCGGCGGGTGGCGCCGTCCGCAATGGCGAAGGCGAACATGCCGCGCAGACGGCGGAGGCAGTCCTCGCCCCAGGTGGCGTAGGCCGCCAGCAGCACCTCGGTGTCCGTCCGGGTGCGGAATACGCAACCCCGGGCCTCGAGTTCGCGGCGGAGTTCGCGGTAGTTGTAGATTTCGCCGTTGTAGGTGATCCAGAAGCGTCCCTCGGCCCAGGACATGGGCTGCTGCCCTGCGGCGCTGAGGTCAATGATAGCCAGTCGGCGATGTCCGAAGGCAAAGGCGCCGCCGGGGTCGAGGCGGGTGCCGCCGTCGTCCGGGCCACGATGCCGCAGGGCCGCAGTCATCGCGCTGATGACCGCGGCATCCGCGCGGCCGATGGTGCCAGCTATGCCACACATGATAGAGGGTTGGGCCTAACGGGGGCTGCCGGCGCCCGGGGTCCAGGCGTCGAGCAGGGTGTGAACTTTCCGGGCAAAGGCGGGGTAAGCAAAGGCAGAGAGCCCTTCGGGTCTCTTGCCCCGGGGTTGCCGGAGCAGCACTTCGAGTTTGGCCTGGAGGTCGGCGGGCACGCGCGGGTCGGCGAGGAGTCCGAGTTGCCCATCGAGGACGGCCTCGCGGCTGCCGTCGAGGGTGCTGGCGAGAACCGGCACCCCGCAGGCCATGGCCTCGAGGAAGACGATTCCGAAGCCTTCCCCGCGGCTGGGCATGGCGAAGGCGTCGGCCAGGCGGTAGTGGGCGACTTTCTGCTCGTCCGGAATCCAGCCCGCGAAGACGACGCGGTCGGCCACGCCGACGGCCGCGGCGTGCTGTTGCAGGCGGGGGCGGTCATCGCCATCGCCAACCACGAGGTAGCTGAGGTCGGGAAACGTGGTCGCCAGAGAGGGGAGCAGAGCGATGATCTCGTCGATGCCCTTGTAGCGTTCGCGGGCGTCGAGACGGGCCAGGGTCAGGAGGATGCGTCGCCCGGCGAGGCCATAGCGAGCGGCCAGGGCGCCGTCTCTTGGGCCTGGAGTGAAGGCGGAGAGATCGACGCAGGGCGGCAACAAGGTCACCTGGAGACGCGGGAAGCCCATCCAGGCGCACATCTGATCGGCGGTGAAGGAACTGATGGCAAGCGCCCCATCCACACGCCGGGCCAGGTGCCGGCGCAGGCGGCTGGTCGGGGGTTGCCAGACGTCAATGCCATAGCCGAAGAGGAGACACGGGCAGCGGCAGAGGCGGGACACCAGGCTGGCCATGGGCAAGAGCAGGACGTGGCCACAGATCACCAGGTCGAAACGGCGCGCTTCGCGCAGGGCCTGCAGCAAGGCTCGCAGCGCTCCGAGACGCCCGCTGGCGCCGACGGTGAGGTAGCGCAGATTGGTCGGCAGGGCGCCCGGCGGGTCGCTGATGCGCCGGGGGATAGCGAACAAGCTCCCCTGCCCTGCCCGCCACTCGCAGGCCGCCAGCAGGACATCGCGCATGTACCGCGCAATGCCGCCGCGCCCCCCAAAGGCGTCGGTGGTGAGCACGAGGATTGTCGGCGGAGAGATCACCGGCGTGGCCATCATGATCGGCAGTCGTGGATGTTGCCGCAATCGGCTCTATCGGCAATATTGGGGCAACGCATACAGACGAGGCACAAGAGATGACAGACGCAGTCTGGGATAGTATGGCAACTCCCGCCTCAGTGGAGCGTTCTGAGCGGCTACTGCGCCGCGGCAGTCTGGCGGGAGCCGCCGTGCTGCTCGGCTTCTGGGTGACGCTGCTTCTGTGCTTCCCCTCGCTGTTCCCGGAAGGGGGTTACGAGGGCAATGCGCCATGGCGTGACACGGTGCCGCGCGCCATCCGGATGGCGGGTGATACCCCGCGCTACATGCTGGGCGCCGAGAACCTGCTTGCCGGACGGCCGCTGGAGGAGAAGCAGGGATCCTACTCGGGCTATGTGGTCGTGGTGGCGGCGTGTCTCAAGTGCGGCATCGGCCTGCCGGGGATCGTGGCGCTTCAGGTCGTGGTGGCGTTCCTCAGTCTGCCCTGCCTCTACAGCCTGGGTCGGCGCGTGGGTGGCGCGGCAACCGGGGCTCTGGCAGTGCTGCTGCATGCCGGCAATCCGGATGTGGCCGCCTGGCACACCTTCATCTTGACCGATTCCCTCTACGCCTCGGCGCTGGTGATCTTTCTATGGTTCTACGTGGAAGCCTACGAGCGGGGCTGGATTTGGCGCCTGGCCGTGGTGCCGGCGATGATCGCATTGGTCTCGATCCGCCCCAACGGTTGGATTGTGGCGCCGGCATTGTGCATGCACGCGCTGCTGACGGCAAAGCGTTGGCCGTGGTCCGCACGCCTGGCGGGAGTTGCCGCGCTCACGGCACTGCTGTTGACGGCGGCGCTCTGTCTGTCGGGGTTGCGCCAAGGCATCAACACGGAAAGCCCGGTTCAGATGCTGTACAAGGGAGAGGTTCTTGGTGCCACGCGCCGTGGCGTTTACGGATGCCGCCGCCGGAGACGACGACCGATGACTTGCTGGCGGCGGGGCGCTACATCATCCGCCATCCCGTCGCCTGTACGCAGTTGGCCCTGGCGCGGTTAGCCGTACTTTTCGCGCGGGTCAGGCCGGGCTACTCCTGGCGGCATAACCTATTCCTGCTGTGTGCCTACCCACCCTTTTGCGCGCTGGCCATCTGGGGGGTAATCAGGCTGTGGCGCCGGCGGGAGGCCGGCATCCTGCTGGCAGTGATCGGCGGCCACATGCTTACCGTTGCCCTCACCTTCGACGATCAGAACGGCCGTTTCTTCCTCTATTTCTTTCCGGAACTCCTCGTGTTCAGTGCCGCGGGGGCGGTGTCTGCGCTGCGCGGCCTGTCCGGTAGCGCGGTTGGCCGCTTCATGGCGCAGCAGTGCGCACAAAGACTACATAGCGGCCCACATCCGCGCGTTGAAAGCCGGGACTAGCAGAGGCCACGCGGATGAGGGTCTGCACCTGGTTCATGGTGTTGGTGAGCAGAGACGCTCCGGCCGCTTCGACCTCTGGCTGTTGGAGCGCCTGGGCAAGGGCGCGTTCGTCGCTCCAGAGTTCGTTGGTGACTGCCCTGACGCCAGGCCGCTGCAGCAGATAGACGATCTCGCCGGGCACGATGGCCGTCCCGCGCTCCGACAAGCATGATTCCAGGGCCAGAGCCAGCGCCCGGGCATCGCCGCGGTCGCCGTAGTTGTAACCGGTCTGATACCCCGCGGCTTGCTGCACGACGACGAAGGCGAGGTTGGCGCCCAGGGCGAGGGCGGCCACAGCACAGGGCCAGGACACCAGGTGCAGGCGCCGTAGGGCAAAGACCAGCGGCAAGGGCAGCGCCAGGCTGAGCAGCAGCGGCGCTACGACCTGCGTGAGCACCAGGGTCACCGGAGATTGCCCGCAGAAGACCAGCTCCCGCAGATCGAGGCGGAGCACATGCAGAGGGTCCCCGAGCAGCGCCACTTGCAGCCCCGCCGCCAAGAGCGCCAGAGCGCCGAAGGCAAGCCAGCCGCGCCGCCCGGGCGGGATGAGGGTATCGCGGAAGTTCAGCGCCGCGGCCAGCAGCAGCAGCGGCAGGGCTGGGCAGTGATACTTCGGGAAGCCGAAGATCGTGCCGCCCATCAGGCAGTACCCAGCCAGGATAGCGCTTCCCGTCAACAGGAACACATCACCGGCTTCCGGTTTGCGGTCCTGCCAGAGACGGCGCAGGCGTTCCCACCCGAGGGTTGCCCAGAGCCCGGCGAGCCACGGGCCGGTCCACAGCAGCAGGTATCCCAAGGTGAGGGCGATCTTGCCAGGACGGATGCCGCGCTGTTCGCTCACGGCACAGAACACGAAGGCGTCAACCAGGTAGTAAAAGGGGCCGGTAAAATGCACCCCGGTAAGGCGGCAGTAGAGGCCCCAGCTGGCCAGGAAAAGGGCCCACCCCAAGCCCAGCACGACCGCCACCCTGACGACGGTCCGCAGGCCCGGAGCCCGCCAGGCCGAGTACAGGAGCAGCACCGGTATCAGGATAGTCGGGGTCGTCAGCCGACACCACAGGGCCACCGCCATGGCGCCGACGACCAGCGCCGCGCGGCGCCGGTCGGGGCAGTCCACATAACGGCTGACCGCGAAGACCAGGGCCAGAATGGCAGGGACCAGGATGGTGTTGTCGATGTCGACGATAGCCGCCGCCTGGACCGCGAGCGGGGTTACGGCCAGAAGAGCGAGCGCAACCGCCGTAACCGCGCCGGACGCGCCCCCGAAGACCTGCCTCAGCCACCCTCCGACCAGGCACAGGGTGAGGCTCCACGCCAGCAGGCCGGGCAGCCGGGCCGCCACCAGCCCCGGGCCAAACAGCAGATGGGACACCCAGATGGCGAGACCGTACAGATGCGGCGAGAAGACGATCAGCTCGTCAGGCTGGCGGTAGCCGTGCTCGAAGAGCCGCTGGCCAAGCCCCAGGTAGTGCGCAATCTCGTCATGACCTGGAATCTGGGCCGTGCGCGGCAGCGCCAGGCCAAGGAACAGCACCAGCAGGCCCGCGGGCACAAATAGGATCGAAACGCGCGGACAGCTCCCCATTCCCTTAGAAGCCGGACCGGAAAGGGCTTCTCGACGCGCGCCCATGCCTGGCGCGGAGTCGAGAGCGGGGCCTTGGCCTGGTTCCGGCGCGGCGCTCATAGGGTCAGGTCCAGGACGGTCCTGTAGGCGGCAAGAGTAGCCTCCGCGGTCCGCCGCCAAGTGAAGGCGCGCGCCCGTTGCCGTCCACGTTCCGCCCATTCGGCCCGTGCCTCGGGATGGTCCCAGAGAGACTCCATGCAGCGTACCGCGGCAGCCGCATCGGGCGGCTCCACCGTCAATCCCGCCTTCCCCAGCACTTCGTCAAGGGCGCTGCCTCTGGCGACGATGGCCGGACAGCCCCAGGTCATGGCTTCAAGCACGGGAATACCAAACCCCTCGTACCAGGAAAGGTATACAAGTGCGGTTGCCTGGCGGTATAGCGCGGCGAGTTCGTGCTGGCCAGCGCGACGAATCCAACGCACGGCGGGGCCAAGGGCTTTGATCTGCTGCTCCAGCGGTCCGGTGTCCCAGCCGATGTCGCCGACGATGACCAGAGCGGCCGCTGGCTGCCGAGCTCGGAATGCCGAAAAAGCCTTCAGGACTGTATCGTAGTTCTTGCGCGGCGACAGCAGGCCGACACTGAGGAAGTACGCTCCCGCAGCCAGGCCATGCTTTGCCAGAACCGCGCCGTCCGGGTCCGCTACGTTGTCGGCATCCTCAAACTGCCACTGCACCGCGAGCGGAGTTACGGTCACGCATTCGGGGGGTACACCGCAGACCGCCAGGAGTTCGCGTTTGGTGAATTCGCTGATGGCCAGGATGCGGTCGGCGCGCCGCAGGTCTCGGGCAAACCGCTGGACGATGGCCTCGCCGATGTCGCCCCCGAAACGGCGTTTGGGGTAGCGCAGAAAGCCCACATCGTAGACGGTGAGAAGGCGCCGACGCGCTGGCGCCGTGTGCGACAACAGGATGGCAGTGCTGTGGGCGATGTCGAAGGCGGGAAACGGGGGCCAGGCAGTGTACCGCCGCAGGGCTCCAAGCCGGGCTGCCAAGCGGCCTGGGAGAGGCACGCAATGGTACGGCAGATGAAGGTCCATCTGGCGCAACCGCTGCCGCAGTGCCGCATGTCGTGCCGGACGGGCAGAGGCGCAACCGGTCTCCAGTGCCACGCTCGGATCGCCGATCTCGGCGAAGCCGTGCAACAGGCCAACCACGTAGGCGCTGATGCCGGAGGGCCAACGGACCAGCGGTTCGGTTTCAGCGAAGATGCGCATGGGCGTCGGCTCAGCGTGGTTCGGGAATGGCTGCCCCCGCCATGGCGCTGAGCTCCGGGCAGGTTGCCAGCAGTTCGTCGAGAGTGCCCTGCGCCACGAGGCGCCCCTGACTCACGAAGAAGAGCCGGTCGCAGGCCTGGACCGTGGATAGCCGGTGGGCGATCATGATAATGGTGCGCTGGCCTTTCAGGGCATCGACGGCTTCGACCACAGCGCGCTCGGTGGCCGAATCGAGTGCCGAGGTCCCCTCGTCCATGATGAGCACGTCGGGGTTGTGATAGAGAGCACGGGCGATGCCGAGGCGCTGGCGTTGGCCGCCGGAGAGACGCACGCCGCGTTCGCCGATGACGGTATTGATGCCCTGCGGCAGAGCGGCGACCGTATCCTGCAACTGAGCGGCCGTGAGGGCTGCGTTCAGAGCCTGCGGGTCGATCTGCTCATCCGGCAATCCGAGCGCGACATTGCGCGCCACGGTGTCATCCAGCAGCACGATGGACTGCGGGATGTAACCGAGACGACGTTGCCAGCCCGCCAGGTCGCGGCGGATGTTCTCCCCGTCGACGAGGACTGCGCCTTGTTGGGGTTCGAGCAGACCGATGATCACGTCGACCAGCGTGGTCTTGCCAGAACCGGTGGGGCCAACGAACGCGACACAGGCGCCCCGTGGGATGCGCAGGGAAATATCGTTCAGGGCAGGCGGACGGTCGCCGGCGTAGCGGAAGCTCACCGAGCAGAGCTGAATGGCCTCATGAAAGCCAAGACCCTGCACTTCCGGTTCAGGGGATAGCTTCTCCGGGCCGGACAGACGCAGAGCCCCCAGCCGCTCCAGATCGTCGTAGACGGCATCAACGGAAACGAGGTGGTAGCGGACCTGAGTCAACCCGGCAATGAACTCCGCGGCGCAGCCTTTGAGGCGCGCGAGGGCGACCGTGAAGAGGGCCAGCACCGGCATCAGACTCTCCATCGGCCTGCCAGTCTCGACCATGCGGACAGCCGCAAGCAACAGGGACGCGACCACGATGAGTTCCATGGCTGGCCAGGTGGACCGCCGGGCCGTGTCGGCCAGGCGCATCAGCCGCGCCAGGCTCTCGCACTGGGCACGGAAGCGCTGCGCGAAGAAAGGCTGCCGCCGCAGGACGGCGGCCTCTTTGAGCACAGACAGAGTCTCGCCAACCATCTTGTGCTGGCTGGCACGCAGTTCCTGCTCATCGGCGCCAAAGCGTCTCAGGCGCAGGTTGATCGCGAGCAGGAAGCCCAGCCCGCAGAGGCCCAGGCAGGCAAAGGTCACCAGGCCAGTCTGCGGTTCGCGCCAGAGAACGACGGTGACCACGGTCACGATGACGACGCCCTGGCGCAGGACGTTCAGCAACGGATTCAACACATTGCTGAAGACCAGGGGCACCTCGTGTACGACAACGCGCAACAACCCCATCGAGTGAGAGCCGAGGTGAAACGTGTAGGGCGCGTGCAGGTAAGCCCGGAAGAGCCGGCAGGAGAGCTCGACTTCGCGGTTACGCACGATGCGGTCCTGGATGTAGTAAGAGGCGACCAGGTAGAGGGTGCGGCAGAGGAAGAACAGCAACAGGAGGGCACTGCCCCAGAGCAGGATCTCGGCCGGCCGGTCGGCGCCGATGGCGTCGAGTATCGCCGCCGCCCTGGCATTGTGCCGAACCAGGGTTGGGTCGATGGCGGCAGCGACAAACAGGGGTACGGCCCCCAGACCGACCAGTTCCAGCAGCGCCGCCCCGAGCATCATCACAACGATGAGGCTGAAGCGCAGCCAATCGGCGGCCCGGAAGAGCCGGAAGAGTTTTCGCAGGCGCTGGAGCATGTGAGGACTGACGTCTAGGCGGGGAGGCCGCGTTCCGCTGCGCTGGGCCTGCGGCTTGGCTGACTGGCGAGCCAGGCGGCGGCGGCGGCGAGGTCGGCAACGACCGCGTCGGCCGCGCAGGTTTGGCTGGCCCCATAGCCGGTCTGCACCAGGATCGTCGCCAGGCCGCAGCGGACGCCCAGCTCGACATCGCAGGCCTTGTCGCCGATCATGACACTCGCTCGGGGGTCGAGGTCCAACTCGGCGCAGGCGCGGTCCACCATCCCGGTGGCGGGTTTACGGCAGCTGCAACCGTCCTCGGGGCGATGTGGGCAGCAGTAGAAGCCGTCCAGGGTGATCCCTTCCTCGGCCAGCAGGAGGGCAAGCCGGGCATGGACGGCGGCCACATCCTCCAGGCTGAAGTAACCCCGCCCCACGCCGGATTGGTTGGTGACGAGGACGAGCCGGAAGCCGAGATCGCGCAGGCGCCGCAGCCCCACCGTCGCCCCCGCCAGGAGTTCCACGTCGGCCGGGTCCGAGAGGTAGTTCTTCTCGACAATGACCGTGCCATCACGGTCCAGGAAGACACAGGGATGTGCTCGACGGAGCAGGTGCATCAGAGCCCGGAAAATTGCAGGTGGAAGCGGCTACAGGCGCCAAAGTCGCGGTGGGTCCAGCCGGGGTGAACCTGAATGACCCCGACGCGCCGGTCCTCCCGCAGCCGCTGGCTGCAGAAGTTCACCGCCGTGAGCGCGTGACCGTAGACCCCGCCGGTGTCGATATTGATCGAGATGGCGTCGCGCAGGGCAGCGCCGTAGCGCACCTCACCCTCGGAGAGGCGTACCGGCACCGCGCGCCCACCGGGAAAGATCACCAGCGGCAGGTTGGAAGTGGGGTCGAAACCGGGCAGGCGGCCAGGGTGGATCGTGTCGATGATCGAGGTCGGCGTGTGGCCATGGACAAGCACCAAGTGACCGAATTTCTGGCGGGGGATTTCGCGATTCCAGATGTGGTAGTTATCCAGCCACATGGGGTGTCGGCGCACCAGTGCCTGGAAGTCCTGGCGCGTCTTGACGGCGAGCTGCTCCTGCACGCTGATGTCCGGGTCTTCCGGATGCGGCTGTAGGCGGCAGTCCGAACGGCGGTAAAGCGAGGCATGCGAGAACGCCAGCCGCAGTGACTGCTCACCCACGCGGAGGTCCTCGGTATGGGCGTAGGCGAGCCCATGGAGAAACTCCACGTACTTGCGGTCGAGCTTCAGGTCGGCGGCGGTAAACCCCTGCGTGTCTGTAGAGTGCATCCAGAGTTTGGCCAGCACACTCCGCTGGTTCATGAAAGAGCACACCGTCGCCTGTCCGCCATTGCCCACAAACCAGGCCTTGCCGTAGTCCTCGAGCCCGGGGTCCGGCTCCATGAATTGCATCAGCATATCTTCATGGTTGCCGGCCAGGAAGACAACGGCGAACTCGCGCCGCAACTCCAACAAGGCGTCGACGACCTCCCGCGAACAGGGCCCGTGGTCGATGTAGTCCCCCAGGAACACCAGCGTGGCGCGCTGCTCGCGCATATACTCGACACTTCGAATCGTGTTGAGCAGGACCACCAAGGGATCGAGCATGCCGTGAATATCGCCAATCACCCAGATGCTGCGGTCCGTACTCATGCGGGGTCACGCCCTTCCATCTCGGTCACCTCTCCGGCGGAACCTGGCCCGAAAATCCAGTACTGGCGCGCCTGCCGCTTCACCGCCGCCGGCAGAAAGCCCTCGCGCATCGGCGCCCGCACATCGTAACAGCACACCATGACGGCATCTGCTCGGGTCCTGGGCAGACTGTCGAAGCGCTGTACCGGCAGACCGAGAAAAGGCCCCGGCGCAGCCGCGTCGTCGTAGACCTCGCACAGGGACAGCTCACACTCGCGCACCCCGAGGTAGGCAATCTCGGCCAGATCCCCGGCGCCAAGAAAGGCGACCGAGCGTACGCCGCGACGACGCAGCTCACGGCACAGGTGCGAACTCCGCCGCCGGGCCTCACGGTAGAAACGCATCGAGAACTCGAGGAACTCAAGCGTCAGCCGCGTCTTCTCCGCCAGCCCTCGTGGGGTGAGGAAGTAATCCCAGCGCCGGGCATGGACCACCCGGACATGCAGCAGCCCCTTCTCCACCATCCGCGCCAACAACTGGTGCGCCAGCTTCAGGCTCACGCCGAGCTTGCGCGCCGCGCTCCGGTTGGTCAGGCGGCAGTCCTGCTCAACCGTCCGCAAGAGATCGAGCTCGTGCAGGGCGTGGGGATCGGGAATGGTCATCGGAAAAACACCGGCGCTCCGGGCACGCTCCGCCGGGTCGTTTATGCGACACAAAAACGACCCCAAGGTTCGCGTATTACCACCGTTACCGCTGGTAACTATACTTCGGCGGCAAAGCGAAGACAAGCAGCAAAGCGGCCTGCCCGTAATGCCTTAGGGAAGTTCGTAGCGGACGCTTTGGAGGGCGAACCTCCAGGCGCGCAGGCGCCGGTGAGCCGTCGGCCAGAGGCGCGGAACGGGGGACGGCTCACCGCCTGCAGGTACCCGCCATCTGCAAGACCCGTGGAGGTTTGCCCTCCAAACCTCGGGATGGAGCCGCAGCCTGGTCTGAAACACTTGTATGAGAACCGGAGAGGGTCGAGGGCCTGCCCGCCGTGGTGGGTCGAGAGACGAGGGTGGGACGCAGTATCGGTATCGAAATCGTCTTCCGTGCCGCGGGATGCCACGTAACCTACGGTTTCGCGGCGGTACCCCCAGCCGCGGAAGTCGCGGGTTCGCCTCTGCCTCTTCAGCCCCAAAGGGGCGCAATCCCTCAGCCCAGGGCAGCGCCCTGGGTACCGTGCATACCCCAGATTCTCAGCCCCGAAGGGGCGCCATAGCTGGCCGCGCGGTGCCCATGGACTGTCGGTATGCCGCCCCTGCA
>CAILKC010000394.1 GCA_903834675.1 uncultured Victivallales bacterium
CCGACGATGCCCAGGCTCCGACAGATCTCCTTTGAGAGCACGCCTTTGCCCTCGAAGCGAGCCAGAACCGATGGGCTCTCCCAGAGCAGGTTGATGGCGCTGGCGGCGTCGCTCTGCAGGGCATCGAGTCGTTGCCGCAGGCTGGCGACACGCTCGCCATCGGCGTCAAAACGGACCCCGCCAGGCCGCACCAGACCGCGGCCAAAACGGTTGCCGCAGAGCACGGCGGTCATGTTCAACGCATCGCCACGAATGCGACCGCAATAGGCGGAGGTGGGCAGGAAGCCGACGTCGTTGGCCAGGGCGCCAAGGTCGCCGATGTGGTTGGCCAGGCGTTCCAGTTCGAGCGCGATGCCGCGCAGGACTTGGCCGCGCACCGGCGGCTGGACCGCGCCGAGGGCCTCGAGGGCTTGGCAGTAGGCCGTGGCGTGGCCGATGCTCGTGTCCCCAGCCAGGGTCTCGGCCAGATGCAAGCCGCGGCCGACCGAGCTGCCGGGCAGGGCTTCCTCGACGCCCCGATGCTGGTAGCCCAGCGCGATTTCCAGGTGAAAAACATGTTCGCCGTGACACTGGAAACGGAAGTGGCCAGGCTCGATGATGCCAGCATGCACCGGCCCGACCGCGACCTCATGGACGTCCTGCCCCTCGACCCGGTAGAAGTCGCCGACACCCGGCAGAATGGGCTCGCCTGGCCGGCGCCCCCAGGCATCGCGAGGCGGCTGCCACGATGAGCGGTAGCGCACGGGCTTGAACCAGGGATGGCCCAGCGCGCGCAGCCCGAACTGCTCGCCGATCTCGCGCTCGAAAAGGTGTACCTGAGGGCACTCTGGGGTCAGCGAGGGGAACTCTGGTCCGGTCACCGAGGTCCGGGCCACCCCCAGTCGGTTGCGGGAGTCGTCGGCGAGGATGAGGTACAGGTCCACGGTGTCCGGGGCCGCGCTGGCGGCGCCAAAGCAGGCGACGATACGGCGGCCGTCGGCGACCGCGCTGAGCAGAGTGGTCCGGAAGTCGTCCAGGCGGAGCTGCGGGATCTGGGCCAGGGGCAAGGCCTGACCGTTGCGCAAGGGTGCCAGGTTGGGATACTGGGCGGTCATGGCGTGGCCTCGAGGAAGTGGACCGCAGCGAGCAGCCGGGAATTCAGGAACTCCGGGGTGGTGAGTCCCAGCACCAGGACCGCCCCCAGGAGCAGCAACGACGGCAGGACCGTGAGTAATTCGTCGCGGTAGGCCGTGCGCGGAGCGGCGTTGGGCGCCTTGCCTTGCACCATCAGCAGAATCGTGGCCCCCATGCCGATGAAGACGATGAACAGGAAGAGCAGGAACAACCCGCCGACCCAGAACTGGGCCCGGTCGAAAGCGGAACACAGGATGGTGAATTCGCTGATGAACGGCCCAAACGGCGGCGACCCAGTGATCGCCAGGAGCCCCGCCAGCAGCAGTCCGCCGGAGACCGGCACCCGTCGCAAGGCGCCGCGCACCGTGTCGGTGGTGGTGCTGTTGTAGGCCCGATGAATGTTCCCCGCCGCCATGAACAGAATACCCTTGGTCAAGCCGTTGTTGAAGAGGTGCAGGAGACTGCCGTAGACGGCGCCGCCGCCGATGCCCAGCCCCAGGACCAGAATCCCCATATGCTCCACGCTGGAGTAGGCCAGGAGGCGCTTGAAGTCCTGTTGCCCCACCATCAGCACGCCGGCCACCGCCATCGAGAGCAACCCCATGAACACCAGCAGCCGGGAGGCGTAGGCCCCCTCGCCGGCCGCGGCGCAGAGGTGGTAGATGCGCAGAATGCACAGGAAAGCGCAACTGGTGACCCCGCCCGCCAGCAGCGCGCCCACCGCAGCGGGCGCTTCGCCGTAGGCGTCGGGCTTCCAGGTGTGCATCGGCGCCAGGCCCATCTTGGTGCCGTAGCCGACGAGCATCAGGACAAAGGCCGCGTGCAGCCAGGGCTTGGACAGTTGCGGCGCGCTGACCAACAACTCGCTGTAGACCAGCGACGGCGCCAGGCCCGAGTGCAGTGAGGCGTAGGCCAGGAAGAACGACCCCAACAGCGCCAGGGCAATGCCGACGGAACCGATCAGCATGTACTTCCAGGTCGCCTCGATGGAACGCGGGGTGTGGTTGAAGTAGATCAGCGGCGCCGTACATAGCGCCGTGGCTTCGATCGCCACCCACATCAGGCCCAGGTGGTTGGACCAGATGACCAGGCTGAGGGTGCCGAGGCACGCCTGGAAGCACATGCAGAAGATGCGGTTCGAGCGCTCCTGCCGATAGCGCAGGTACCCCACCGTGTAGAAGGAGACGACGGCGAACACCAGGCTGAGCAGCAGCAGGACCAGGCCGCCGACCGGGTCCAGCACCAGCCAGGCCGCGCTAACCCGCAGGTCGGGCCGCGCCAGGGTCAGCAGCGTCAGCCCCAGATGCGTCACCCCCGTGAGCGGCAGCAGCCAGGGCCGCCAGTGTGACGAACGGATGAGAAAGGCGACCAGCGCCATGACGAGCGGCAGGAAGATCAGCGCGAACGCCATGCCCTATTCCTTCAGCGACACCAGGCGGCGCGTGTCCAGCGAGGAGAACGCCTGGTTGATGTGGTTGACGATGATGCAGATCACAAACACACCGACGAACAGGTCCAGGAGTACCGCCAGCTCGACCACCAGCGGCATGGCCTCAACCAGCATCATACCGAAGATGAAGATGCCGTTCTCCAGCACCAGGTAGCCGATCACCTGGGTGATGGCTTTGGCGCGGGTGATGAGCAGCAGGAACCCGACGAACATGGTGGCAAGCGAGGCCGGCACGAGCAGCGGCGCCGTATGCGCATTTTCCAGGGGCAATTGCGAGGCGAAAAGCAGCGCGAATCCGGTGGCCATGGCGCCTAGGATCATGCAGGGCAGGAAACCGATGAGCGGTTGCACCTCATGCTTGATCTGGGCATCCCGCATAGCGCGATACAGCATCCGCGGGATGATCACGCCCTTCAGCGCGATCGCCGCCACCGCGGCCAGGGCGCCGGCGTAGCTCACATGCCCCTCCACCAGCAGCGGCATGACCCCGAGCAACGCGCCCTGCAGGGTCACGGCGCCGATGACGGCCAGGATGCGGCTGGTGCCGAGGGCGTACAGGTTCAGCACCAGCACCACGACCAGCAGCGAATTCAGCAGCGCATCCATGTCTCTCACCTCAGCAGAAGGACAAACCCGAAGCCGCAGAACAGGATGGCGGCAATCAGCAGATGCGGCACGTGCCGCATTTGCAGCCGCGCCATGACCGACTCCACCACCCCCACCGCCACCGCCAGTCCCAGCATCTCGCCCATAAACAGCAGCCGGTCGAGCCAGGGGTTGCCGAGACTGAACGGGGCCACGACGTGCAGCCACACCGCCCCCAGCACGAACAACTTGATGGCGGCGCCGTAGAGGATCAGGCCCAGCAGCGGGCCGCTGTGGTCGAGCACCATCACCTCGTGGATCATGGTCAGTTCCAGGTGGGTGTTGGGGTCGTCCACCGGGATGCGGCAGTTCTCCGCCAGGAGCAGAATGAAGAGGCCAAGCGCCACCAGCACCAGGGGCGCGGCGTGCAGCTTCCACCCGCCGGCCATTGGCGCTTGCAGCAGGTCTCCCAGCAGCAGCGACCCCGAGATGCGGGCCAGGACCAGCAAGGCAAAGAACAGGGCCGGCTCAGACAGACAAGCAAAGGTCACTTCGCGGGCCGCCCCCATGCCCTCGAAGGGTGACCCCGTGTCGAGGGCGGCGCTGGTCGTGAAGAAGCGGCCCAGGGCCAGGAGGTAGGCGAAGAGGATCAGGTCCCCGGTGAACGAGATCGGCGCGCCGAACCCGCCCAGGGGCACGATCAACCCCGCCAGCAGCACCGCGGCCAGGGTCACGACGGGCGCGGCCACGAAGACCCAGGTCGTGGTGCGGCTGATCACCACACCCTTGCGCATGAGTTTGATGAGGTCGTGGTAAGGTTGCAGCAACGGCGGCCCAACGCGCCCGGCAAACAGCGCCTTGGTCTTGCCGATCACCCCCAGGAGCAGGGGCGGCATCAGCACCAGCAGCGTCAGATGAATCCAGAGGTCGGTCATGGCAGCCGTCCAGTCTCCACCTTCACGGCGCGTGTAGCCGCGTCAGCAGGCGTCCCCAAGGCATGGTCCAGGCCAGCAGCACGATAACGGTGGCGAGCATGTAGAGCAGGTAGTGCTGCGTGACCCCGCCCTGGATACGACGCATGCGGATGAAGCCGCGTTCGAGCCAGCGTGACCAGGGCAGGATTTGCCCATCCAGGACCGGGTCGGCTACGTGCGTCGAGAACGAGGCCGGGGCCGGAAAAGCGTCCCGTAGGACCGGCGCCTGCGTCTGCGAGCGGAGGACGCCGCGGAATAACTCCACCAGCATCTGCACAAAGGACGAGGCGGTGTACTGGATGCGCGGAGTCGGCGCCAGATAGCCGCAGCCCCAGGTGTCGGCGGCCGCGACCCCGCCCCGCCGCAGGCGGCCGCGCAGCAGCAGCCACAGCAGGAAGATCACCCCGACCAGGGTGACGCCGAGCAGGCTGACCGCCTCCAACGCGGCGAGATCCGCCACCCGGCTCCCGCTGTCGGCGGCGTTGGGCAACCAGGCGGCGATGGCGCGGTCCAGCGCCGGCGCCACTAGGAAAGGCGCCAGACCGATCAGGGCGCAACCACCGGCGAGCACAACCATGGGTACGGTCATGGCCAGCGGTGGTTCATGCGCGTGCGCCGCCGCCCCGCTGCGGGCCACGCCGAGGAACACGACGCCGTAGACCTTCACAAAACAGGCCAGGGCCAGGGCCCCGATCAGCGCCAGAGCGGGCGCTAGAAAGGCCGCAGCGCAGGCGACTCCGGGCGCGCCCTGCACCGATCCCAGCAGCCCGAGGTAGATCAGAAACTCGCTGACGAACCCATTCAGCGGCGGCAGCCCGCAGATCGCCACGGCCCCGACGCCGAACAGGGTCGCGGTCAACGGCATGCGTCCGGCCAGCCCGCCCAGACGATCGATCTGCCGAGTGTGGGTGGCATGCACCACGCTGCCGGCACCGAAGAACAGAAGGGCCTTGAACAGACTGTGGTTCCACACGTGCAGCAAGCCCCCCGCCAGTCCCAGCACCACCCAGGCAGGCCGCCCCAGAGAACGGCCCAGCAGAGCCAGGCCCAATCCCATCACAATGATCCCGATATTCTCGACGCTGCAATACGCCAGCAGACGTTTCAGGTCGTGCTGCCCCATGGCAAACAGAATCCCCAGCACTCCACTTATCGCCCCGGCCAGTAGCAGTATAGCGCCCCACTCCAGCGGCGGCGCCGGTAACAACCCCAGGAAGCGCACCAGCCCGTAGACGCCCATCTTGATCAGCACCCCGGACATCAGGGCCGACACATGACTCGGCGCGTTGGCGTGCGCCGAGGGCAGCCAGAAGTGCAGCGGCATCAGCCCCGCCTTCAGGCCAAACCCGAGCAGCGCCAGCAGGTAGATGGCCCACAGCAGGCCGGGGCTGGCCTCGGACGCTGCCAAGGCGCGAATCTCGAAGCTGCCCGTCGCCCGGTGCAACAAAGCGAACAGCGCAAACAACGCCAGCGAGCCCACGTGCGTCGCAATGAGGTACAGCCAACCCGCGGCGCGGCAGTCCTCCCGTTGCTCCTCGGCGCTCACCAGAAAGAAGGCGCCCAAGGCCATCAACTCCCAGCCCAGCAGGAACGGAAACGCATGCCGGGCCAGGAGCAGCAGCCCCATCCCCGCCACGGTGACGCCCCAGAACAAGCTCAGCTTCCGGCCGTTGCTCAGGTGCCGTGCCTGACGCCAGTAGCCCAGGCCGTAGACCGCCCCCAGCGCCCCCAGCAGGAAAACCGGGACCAGGAAGAAGGCGCTCAGCCCGTCCACCGCCAGCCGCAGGCCCGTTGTGCCGCTGCCAGCCGCTGTCAGCACGAGGCTGGACACCGTCCCGCGGACCAGCACGGCGACCGCCCCACAGAGCCCGATCCCGGCCCCGGCCACAACCGCGGCGGCCGCCAGCCGCTGCCCGGTCGGCCGGCGGCGGTCCAGCCACAGCCCCGGCACACCGCTCAGCCCAATCAGGGCCAGGGCTGCCAGAATCAAGGTGAGAGGGGAGGTCATTCACGACTCCAGAACCGGAACCCCGGCGCCGTCGCAGGCCGGGTCACGTTGGCTTGCCCTGCGGCGCCCCGGGCAGCGACGCTTCGGCCAGCGCCAGCTTCTCCAGCAGTTCGTCGCGCAGCGCCTCCCGCTTCAGGGCGGCTTTGAACTCCGGGTGGTGCAAGACGAATCCCAGGCGCGACAACAGATGCAGATGCGCCTGCACCGTGGGACTGATCAGCGTGAACAAGATCTTCACGGGCCCGCCATCCAAAGCCCCAAAGGCAATCGGGTTCTCCAGGAAACACAGGGTGATGGTCGGACGAGTGATGTGCAGCACGATCGGGTTGCGGACATGCGGAATCGCGATGCCGTCCCCAACCCCCGTCGATCCCAGCGTCTCACGGGCCAGCAGGACCTGGTACAGAAACTGCCGGTCCACCTCTTCCGGCAGCCGCAGCAACTCCACCACCGCGGCCAGCACCGACGCCTTGTCCGACCCACCGATACGATAGGCCACCCCCCCCGCCTTCAGCGCCTCCACCAGGCTCGGTAGCAGTACCTGGCCCGCATCCGGCTCAAGCAGCATCGCCGGCGAAAGCTGCATGCGCTTGCAGGTCGCCCACTCCAGAACCTCGGCCCGATTGAAGCGGTACAGGTCCCCAACCCGATGAAATGGAATCGTGCCGGCTTTGACCCAGCGGTAAAGGGTCTTCTCCGACACATCCAAGATCCGGGCCACATCTCGAACCTGCAGATTCATCGCCAAGACCCCCGCCACTGGACGTGTCGGCCCAGGGCAGGACACGCCATGGGCTCCATTCGCGCTAAGTAGACAAATATAGACACGGCCGGACGTCTTTCCATGGGGGGGCTGATCTTTATCGAGGTACCCTGCCTCAGCGGGCGTAGAGCCGGGTCAGCAGGCGGCCCCAGGGCATGGTCCAGGCCAGGAGCGCGATGACGGTCAGGAGGATGTAGAGCAGGTAGTGCTGAGTGACGCCGCCCTGGATCCGCCGCAGCCGGATGAAACCGCGCTCGATGCGGCGTGACCACGGCAGGATTTGTCCGTCCAGGATCGGGTCTGGCACGTGGGTTGAGAACGAGGCCCGGCCCGGAAAGACCTCCCGCAGAGCCGGTGCGTGCGTCTGCGGCCGCAACACTCCCCGGAACAGGACCACGAGCATCTGCACAAAGGACGAGGCGGTATACTGCATCCGCGGACCGGGCGCCAGATAGCCGCAGCCCCAGGTGCTGGCGGAGGCTACCCCGCCCCGCCGCAGGCGACCGCGCAGGAGCACCCCCAGCAGGCCGGTGACCCCGAGCAGCGTCACGCCAAGCAGGCTGATCGCCTCCAGCGTGGCCAGATCCGCCACCCGGCCGCAGGCGTCGGCAGGGCCGGGCAGCCAGACGGCAAGCGCGCGGTCCAGCACCGGCGCCACCAGGAAAGGAGCCAGGCCGATCAGGACGCAGCACCCCGCCAGAATCCCCATGGGCACGAGCATCGTCAGCGCTGGCTCATGAGCGTGTTCCGCCGCCGCGCTGCGGGCCGTGCCGAGGAACACGGCGCCGTAGACTTTCACGAAACAGGCCAGGGCCAAGGCCCCAATCAGCGCCAAGGCGGGCGCCGCAAACGCGACAGCCCAGGTCGTCCCCGGCGCGGCCTGCAGCGAACCCAGCAAACCCAGATAGATCAGAAACTCGCTCACGAACCCGTTCAGTGGAGGCAGCCCGCAGATCGCCACGGCCCCCACGCCAAACATCGTCGCGGTCACCGGCATGCGCTTGGCCAGCCCGCCCAGGCGGTCGATCTGCCGGGTATGGGTGGCGTGGACCACGCCGCCGGCACTGAGGAACAGGAGGGCCTTGAACAGGCAGTGGTTCCAGACGTGCAACAGGCCGCCCCCGAGCCCCAGCACCACCCAGGCCGGACGGCCCAACGAACGGCCCAGCAGAGCCAGGCCGAGACCCATCACGATGATGCCGATATTCTCGACGCTGTGATACGCCAGCAGCCGCTTCAGATCGTGCTGGCCAAGGGCGAAGAGAACCCCCAGCACCCCGCTCACCGCCCCGGCCAGCAGCAGCAACCCACCCCATCCCGGGGGCGGTTCCGGCAGCAGGCCGAGGAAGCGCACCAGTCCGTAGATCCCCATCTTGATCAGGACGCCGGACATCAGGGCCGACACATGACTCGGCGCATTGGCGTGCGCCGAGGGCAACCAGAAGTGCAGCGGCATCAGCCCCGCCTTCAGCCCAAACGCGAGCAGCGCCAGCAGGTAGATGGCCCACAACAGGCCGAGACTGGCCTCGTGCGTTGCCACCGCGCGCATCTCGAAAGTCCCCGTCGCCTGGTGCAGGAGCGCGAACATCGCAAAGAGCGCCAGCGTCCCCACATGCGTCGCAGCCAGATAGAGCCAGCCCGTAGCGCGGCAGTCCGCCCGTTGCTCCTCGGTGCTCACCAGGAAGAAGGCGCCCAAGGCCATCAATTCCCAGCCCAGCAGGAAGGCGAAGGCGTGCCGCGCCAGGACTTGCAGCACCAGCCCCGACACGGTGACGCCCCAGAACAGGCTCAACTTCCGGCCATTGCTCAGGTGCCGCGCCTGCCGCCAGTAGCCCAGGCCATAGACCGCCCCCAGCGCCGCCATCAGAAAGACCGGGACCAGGAAGAAGGCGCTCAGCCCATCCACCGCCAGCCGGATGTTCGCCGTCCCCAGGCCGCACCACGGCAGCGTGCGGCTGACCTCCTCGCCGGAGATCAGCACCTGGATGACGCCACACATTCCGAGCAGCGCCCCGGCCACGACCGCAAGCACCGCCAGCCACTGCCCCTCCGGCCGCCGCCGATTCAGACACAACCCCGGCACGCCGCTCAACCCGATCAGGGCCGCGGCGGCCAGAATCAACGAGAGCGGAGAAATCATACACCACTCCAGAACCGAGACGCCAACCCCGCACGACGCGAGGTCACGCCGACGGCCGCGGCGGCTGCATGGGTAGGGCGGCCTCGGCCAGCGCCAGCTTCTCCAGGAGTTCGTCGCGCAGCGCCTCGCGCTTCAGAGCCGCTTTGAACTCCGACTGGCGCAGCACAAAGGCCAGGCGCGACAGCAAGTGCAGATGCGCTTGCACCGTGGGACTGATCAAGGTGAACAGAATCTTCACCGGCGCCCCGTCAAGCGCCCCAAAAGGAATCGGGTTCTCCAGGAAACACAGAGTGATGGTCGGACGGGTAATATGCAGCACGATCGGGTTGCGGACATGCGGGATCGCGATGCCGTCTCCTACCCCCGTCGATCCCAGCGTCTCACGGGCCAGCAGGACCTGATAGAGAAACTGCCGATCCACCTCTTCCGGCAGCCGCAGCACCTCCACCACCGCGGCCAGCACCGAGGCCGGGTCCGTCCCGCCGACCCGGTAAGCGATGCCGCCGGCGGTCACGGCCTCTACCAGACTCGGCAGCGATACCTGATCCGCATCCGGCTCCACCAGGATCTCCGGCGAGACCTGCAGGCCCGTGGCGGTTGCCCACTCCAGAATCTCGGCGCGATTGAAGCGGTACAGGTCCCCAACCCGATGGAACGGAATCGTGCCGGCCTTGACCCAGCGGTACAGGGTCTTCTCCGATACATCCAAGATCCGGGCCATATCTCGAACCTGCAGATCCATGGCCAAAACCCTTGCTGCTGGGTGGGCGGTTCCACCGCTGGACACGCGCTGGTCACATGTCGCACTAGAGAGACAACTATAGACATGGCCCAAGGTCTTGCCATGGGTGCGAGGCGCTTTTCTCGACCTGTGCAATAGGAACAACCGTCCCTGTTCTGGCCTTCTGCATGCGCTCCTCAAGCGCCACGAGCCTGGCAAGCTTGGCAAAGCGGTTCTCCCGCTTCATGACAACTTCCCGGACCCGCAACTCACGCTCATCTGCTCCACGTCTGGCGCCCGTCTGGCGCGAGGCGGATTTGAGATGCCATCCCTGACCGTCTCTTCCGCCCGCAGGGCGTGGAGGTCGGCGGGCCGTCATGCCGGAAGGCAGGACTTCCGCCGGCTCTGGATGGGGATACGGCGGGGACCGCCTCCAGGGATGGGGGACAATCGGGCCGACCGCGGCTCCACGCCTGGCGCCCGTCTGGCGCGAGGCGGACGAGAGACGATGGCAACGCCTGGATCAGCCGCGGCGACCAGCCATCAGCGGCATCCGCGTTCTCGGTGCCCCAGTGCGCCGGTCCACGATGCTTGTGAGCGGCTTGCGCTCCATCGCCTGCAGCGTGGCTACCATCGCCGCGAGGTCGTAGGCATGCTCACGGGCAAAGTCGTCCCGGTGACGCCAGACCTCCTGTAGTATCTCATTCTTCATTGGACGTGCCCTCCAACTGAGGATGGAGGTCTCTACGTATACGGTGGTTCTGTTCATACTGCACCGTATTCGCCAAGAGCCGTTGGTGCAACCGCATGCGCCGGCCTGATCCCCCTCAGCCGAGGCGCACGACCTGTTCGCTGGCTGACAACGGCACCGCCAGGCGCGCCACGTACTCCTCAACCGGGGCCAAGCCGTCCTGACGGTAGGGATTGTGCGGCGTCACCGGGTAGTTCACCTGCGTCCCAGGCGGCAGGTGGAACGTCCTGCCGCGCCACTGCAGGCGGCCTCCGGAGGCGCCGAAATAGCGCTCGATATGACCGGTGGGGGTGACCGTGGTCTCGACCTCGTCCAGCCGCACGACATCCCCCGCTTCCAGCCGCAACATCAGCGCGCCCTCATACTGCTCCGCGGGCCGTCGGCAGGACGCGAGCCGGAAGCCGATCTCGGCGTGCTCCGCGGCCAGGGCCAGACGAACCTCGATCCGGTCCTCGCCGAAAGCGTAGGCCGCAGTGGCCGTGTCGGCGGTCTGCGCCAGCACTACCGCCGAATCTGGAAGGTAAGGCCGCCCCGACGTCTTCCGCCGCAGGGTCGAGAAGCGTGGCATGTACTTGCTGTTGCCACCACCCACCAGGTACCCGGAGGTCGCGTGGTGCAGTTCAACGAAGTTCTGCGCGTCGAGAACGAAGCGATTCGTGGTCTCCGCGGTGAGCTGCCAACTGAGAAAGGCGGTCCAGGGGCCGGCCTCGAGACGAGCGGCTGGGATGCCGCTGAGGCTGTGCTCCGGCAAGCCCTCCGGCAAGCTCTCGCGGCGGGCGGCAAGAAAGGCTGGCAGAAGCGCGAAAAAGGCCAGGCCCTGCGCCCCGATCTTCCCCGCCGGCGTGCCAGGCAGCAGCCGGGCAAAACCGCTGACCCGCCGCAGGCACTCCGCCCGGCCCTCGGGGGTCCGCAGAAACGACGGCGGCAGAAAGACCATCGGCCGCGGCGAGTAGCGCATCCGGCAGTCCGCGGCCACCGAACTCGACCCGTCTGGAAAAGAGAACAGGCGCGCGAAAGGCAGATACCGCCCCAGCGCCGCCAGGGCCCCGGCATCCCCGGCGGCCTCGGCATACACCGACACCGCCTGAGCCGTCACCATGGCGTAGTTCACCACCATGCCCCCACCTTCCGGCCAGCACCCCGTGCTGTCCTGAAACGGCAGCACCTGCCGCCGGAAGAAGTCTTGCGCCAAGGCCACCCAGGCCGTCTCTCCGAAGCGCACCCCAGCCTCGTAACACAACAACGCATGCCACACCGCGTGATTCCCCGGGAAGGCGGCGCAGCAGTGATTCGGAGCGCCATAGGCCTTGGCGAGGTCCGCGTAGATGCGCCCGCTGGCGCCGCGCAGACTGCGGGCGAGGCGCTCCCGGAGGTCGGCCGAACCGAGCCGCCGCGACTCGAGCACATCCAGCGACCTGAGCAGAAAGTAGTTCGACCATTCGCCCACATGGCGGCCCCAGTCCCGGCCCTTCGAGTAGTGCGGCGTCATGAAATCGCTGCCCGTGATGCGGAGCAGGTACTCGAGGTTGCGGAGTGCGCAGGCCCGCAGCAACTCC
>CAILKC010000395.1 GCA_903834675.1 uncultured Victivallales bacterium
ATCTACACGGCCATTGGCTGGATGGAGAACCACTCGATCCGGGACTACCCGAAGCTCCTGCGTCTGGGCTTTGGCGGCCTGCGTCGGGAGATCGAGGCGGCCATGCAGGCGCAACCCCTGGGCGCTCCTGCCTACGCGCGGGGCGAAGGGTTCTGGCAGGCGGCGCTGCGGGTCTGCGCCGCGGGCACCCTGCTAGGGCAGCGCTATGCGGAAGAAGCACGCCGGCTGGCCAGCGCGGCGGCTGAGCTGGCGGAACGTGAGCGGCTCAGCCGGATGGCCGAGGTGTGCGAGCGTGTCCCAGAACACGGCGCACGGACGCTGGTTGAGGCAGTGCAGGCCCTCTGGTTCGGCCATATCCTCACCTGCGGGGAGGACGGCATCAACGCGAACTCCATCGGTCGTCTCGATCAGATGCTGCAGCCCTATTACGAAGCGGACGTGCGCGCTGGGAGGCAGACGCGGGAGAGTGCGGTGGAGTTGATGATGGAACTCGCCTGCAAACTCTACCAGGAGTACGACGTGCAGGCGATTACCCTCGCCGGGCGTGACGCCAGCGGTACCGACCTGTCTAACGCCATGACCGAGATCGTGCTCGAGGCCAGCGAGCGGGTCGGCTTCGTGCGCGACCTCTCGCTGCGGGTCCACGCCGACTCTCCCGCCTGGTTATTCCGGCAGTGCGCCCGCATGCTTCGCGACGGTGGCGGCATTCCGTTCCTGTTCAACGACGACTGCTTTATCCCGGCGTTGCTCGACCACGGCATCCAGCCCGCGGATGTCGGCGACTATGCGCCCATCGGCTGCATCGAACTGACCATCCCAGGCAAGGCCAATCCACACGCGGTTTCGGGCTGGTTTCACCTGACCAAGTGCTTGGAACTGGCGCTGTTCAACGGCGCGGACCCGCGCAGCGGGCGGCAACTGGGTCCGTGCACTGGCGCTTTCACCGACTTCGGCGGCTTCGCCGACTTCTACGCCGCCTACCGGCAGCAGGTGGAGTTCTTCGCCCAGCGCATGATCTACCTCATCAACCGCGGCGAACTCATGCAGCAGGAAGGTGGCCCGCTGCCGTGCTGGTCGCTGCTGACCGACGACTGCATCGCACGGGGCCGCGACATTACCGATGGCGGCGCGGTTTACACCTACCACAGCGTCTGCGTTCTCGGCACCGCGAACACCGCCGACAGCCTGTGTGCCGTGCGTCGGCTTGTTTTCGAGGAGAAGAAGATCCGTGCGGCTGAGTTGATCGCGGCCGTCCAGGCAAACTTCGACGGCTACGAGCCGCTGCGGCAGTTGCTTCTCCACGGCGCCTCCAAGTATGGCAACGACGAGGACGAGGTGGACCTTTTGGCCCGAGATGTCGATGACCACTTCATCGACCTGCTGGACCAGGCACGCAGTCCGCAGGGCGGGCGCTTCGTAGCGCATCTTTTCTCGTTCCTGGCCAATATCGGCTATGGCTGCGGGTTGGGAGCCACGCCCGACGGGCGCCGGGCGGGCGAACCCATCGCCTACTCGCTCTCGGCGCAGCAGGGGCGCGACGAAAAGGGCGCCACGGCCATGCTGCGCAGTCTGGCCAAGCTGCCCCACCGGCGAGCGGCAGGGGCCAGCGCCGCCATCCTCGACCTCGACCCGAAATGCCTCGCCGGAGCGGATGGCGTCGAGCGCCTGGCGCGCCTGCTGGAAGCCGCCATCAAGATCGGGGTTGGCCAATTGCAGGTCAACGTGGTGACGGCAGACCGCCTGCGTCAAGCCCGCCAGGACCCCGAGCGTTTCGGCAACCTCCCGGTGCGCGTCGCGGGCTACTCCCAGATGTTCCGTCTGCTCTCGCCCGAGCTCCAGGACCACGTCATCGCCCGCACGAAACACACGTCGTAGCCGTGACCGTAGGGCGAGAGGAAGCCACGTCAGGAGCTTCGCCGTCCGGCTCCGCCCGCCCGACAGTCCCTCGCCTTCCAGTTGCCACGGCGTCGTACGCCCCCGGCACTGCCGATACCCAGGCGGCCCCGATGCCGGAGTAGAAGGGTTTTCCACTCCATGAGCAGAGGGGCACGATGGACGTACACCGGGGAATGAGTGTACTACCCCTGTATCAGTGTATTATTGAGTGTATTGTGGTCCACCGCGGGCCGTGGAACTGGGTAATGGGTAATGGTATTGGGTATTTTAATGGGTACAGGCCGGCGAGGTGGGCCACAAGAGAGGCGCGGCTCGTGGGTTGCACCAGCGGAACGGACCCTCGTGGTCGGAGGCACCGCGCTGGCACCCGACCCGCATTGACGGTAGTACCCCCACGAGAATGAAGAGCTACATGGTGCCGGCAGACCACCACGCGGCGGTGCAGCGGGCTCTGGCTCTGGGGCGAACCGGAAGACAAGCGCCTGGTCTCGGTGTACCCGCACGACCTGCCGCACCTGGAGGCAGTCATGGCCGCCAAGCTGTGCCTGCTGGGCTTCGGGCCATGAGCAGGGTGAACCAAGCAGACAAGGACAGACCATGGCAACCGCAGCAACCGGCCGCAATGACTCCTGTCCCTGCGGCAGCGGCAAGAAGTACAAGAAGTGCTGCCTGGCTCGAGATGAACAGCGAGCCGAGGCGGGGTACCCTAACCTGCCCAGCAAGCCTAGCGCCGCGGACGGCGGTGGCACGGCAGGCGTGCAGGCGTACACGATACTGCGGATGCTGGATTACCCGACGCCCGAGTTGGAGCGCCTCATGGCGGCGGACCCGCAGCTCGCGCAAGCCATGGCCGGTCGTCTGAGTATCGTCCAGGTCGCCGCCATGACGGATGAGGCGCTGCTCGACCAGTTGCGGCGCTGCGGCATCGAGGCCACGCCGGAGCGCTTCCGCGAGTTAGCCCGCGGCACCTCCTCGGCCTGGGGCATCGGCGAGCGCTGGGCGCCCAGCGTGAACCGTCTCCTCACCGTCAACGAGACTGACTTCCTGAGTCTCGCCGCCTGCGAGTTGTGGAAGCGCTGGTGCCCGGATCCCCCCTCGGTCGAGATGCTCGACGACTGGATGCAGGATGGCTACACGGCGCGGGAGCGACTCCAGGGTGGCCTCGCCGTCGAACTCTGGCTCAAGACCTGGGGCCACCTGCACCGTCGTTTCACTCCCGACATGCGGCAGTGCGGGGATTCGGAATGCGTGTTCAACGGGACACAGGCCCTGTTCAACTGGACTCAGGACCTGGCGGATGCCCTTCTGGACATCGCCCGTAACGACCGACGCTATGCCGCGCCGACGGTGCGCTACGCTAGGGAGGTCCTGTCGCAGTTCACGCTGGAGAACAGGGGCTACCTGAACGTGTTCCATACGGCCCTGGCGGCAGCGTATTTCCTGGACGGCCAGCCGCAGGAGGGAGAGGCCTTCTGCCGTGCGCTCATAGCGGCGGATCCCTTCAGCGCCTGCGGCTACGTGACGTTTGCCGAAGCGCTGGTCCTCTCGGCGGACGGGCGCCCGGACTACGTGCAGTCCATTGCCCTCCTGCAGCAAGCGTTGGATATGCCCGTGCAAGACGCTGGCGACTGGGACGTCGCCTCGCGGCTCGAGTACATGCGGAAAGAACGCGAGTACCTTTGACTGCGAGCGTGCCCTGGCCAGCGCCTGGTCACGGGTTAGCGCCCTGACGCGGGAAGCCGAGGGTGTAGAGTACTATGAGAAACAAAGGAGACTGTTCTATGTCAGCGACGGCAGCACCTGAACCCATCGTCTTCCTGCGTGGCCAGTATGTGCCGGCCTCCCAGGCTCACATGCACATCTATGACCTCGGCATCATCCTGGGCGCCACGGTAACCGAGATGACGCGGACGTTCCGGAAGGCGCCCTACCGGCTGGACGACCACCTGGCGAGGCTCTATCGGTCGACCAAGTATTGCCGGTTCGAGGTTCCCCTGTCCAGCGCCGAGATGCGGGCGGCGACGCTACGGGTGGTTGAGCACAATGCCGACTTGTTGCCGGAGGGGACCGAACTGGGGATTGTGCATTTCGTCACTGCGGGAGAGAACAGGCTCTACGCGGGCTCGGCAGGCGGCGCTGGTAAGATGGTGCCGACGGTGTGCATCCACACCTTTCCCCTGCCTTTTTCCCTGTGGCGGGATTTGTTCATCAGCGGCGGTCATGTGGTAACCCCCAGCATTCGGCATATCCCGCCGGAGTGCCTGGACCCGAAGATGAAGTACCGCAGCCGTCTGCACTGGTGGGTGGCCGATGGCGAGACGCACCTGGCCGATCCCAAGGCCATTTCGCTGCTTCTGGACCTCAACGGCAACATCACCGAGTGCGCCGGGGCGAACTTCCTGATTGTGCGCAAGGGTGCCGTGCTGTCGCCGACCACGAGGAACATCCTACCGGGCATCAGCCGGGAGGTGGTCAGTGAGCTTTGCGGCGAGCTCGGTATCCCTTTCCAGGAGCGCGACCTGCAGACCTACGACGTGATCAATGCCGAGGAAGCGTTCATGAGCACAACCCCCTACTGCGTCGGCCCCGTGACGCGCATCAATGGCCTGCCTATCGGCGACGGCAAGATCGGTCCGGTGACGCGCCGGCTGCTGGAGGCCTGGAGTGCCAAGGTCGGGCTGGACATCGTCAAGCAGATACTCGACTACCCGCTGCCGACCTAGTGCAACCGGTGCCCCCCGGGCTCCGGGGCTGGCTCCGGCGACAGCACGGCTTGAGTTGAGGGGGCGATGGAGACGACGCCCGGGGTCGAGTCGAGGTGGACGTGATGGTTTCTTCCTATAGCGGAGTTCTGCAAACGGCTCTATGAGTGGGCTGCTCCCATATCTCCCCCAAGTCATCGCCATCGTCGTGCTCCTGGCGTTGTCGGCGTTCTTCTCGGCGTCCGAGACCGCGCTGTTCAGCCTGAGCCGAACGCAGGTGCATCGGTTTGCCGAAGGCTGGGCCGGCGAGCGCGCGGCCAGCCGCCTGCTGCGGACCCCGCAACGGCTGCTCAGCACGGTCCTGGTGGGTAACGAGACGGTGAATGTGCTGCTGACCAGCCTGTGCGCCTACACCATCGGGGACCTCGTACACGGGGACGAGGCCTGGTCCACCGCCCTCAGCGTCATCGTGGTCTGGCCGTTGCTGATCGTCTTCGGCGAACTCACGCCCAAGACGGTTGCCTGCAACCACAGCCAGGCCATTGCGCGCTGGGTGGCGCTGCCGCTGGAGTGGCTGGCCTGGCTGACGGCGCCGGTGCGTGCTCTCCTGCGCCTGGCCGCGCAGGGGCTGATGCGAGCCATGGGGCACGGCGAGGCGGCCGAGTGGGACATTGTCACCCGCGAGGAAATCACCGCGATGATGGCCGTGGCGGCCGAGACCGGGGCCTCGGATGTGGAGGAGCGCGAACTGGTACGCCGCATCCTGCGCTTGGACACCGTGCGGGCCAGCGACATCATGGTGCCCCGCACCGACGTGGTCGGCATCCGCGACAGCGCTACCCTGGCAGAGGCCTATGCCAAGGCCCGCGAGCGGCGCCGCTCACGGCTGCCCGTCTACCACGAGAACCTGGACGACATCTGGGGGGTGGTCAGCACCATGGACATGCCGCGCTGGCGGCAGTCGCAGTGGCTGCAAGCGCCGCTGTCGGAGTGGCGCGCGCGCTCCGACCAGATGCGGCGCGGCAAGACGCCCCCGGAGCCCCTGCCTGTCTACCCCGTGTTGCTGATCCCGGAAACCGCCAACGTCGAACGTCTGTTGACGGCCATGCAGGAGAAGCGTTCTCGCTTTGCGGTGCTGGTCAGCGAACACGGCGGGACCGCCGGGATCCTGACCATGAACGACATTCTGGAAGAACTCATCGGCCAGATTTCGCCGCGGACGGCCGACGGTCGGCAGGATGTGATCAGGGTCCGCGACGGCTACCACATCGATGGTCGCCTGCATCTGCGGGACCTGGCCGAGTCACTGGACTTACAGCTTCACTCTGACGAGTACGACACCGTGGGCGGCTTCATCATGGAACGCCTCGGCCGACTGCCACGGACCGGGGACGAGGTGGCGCTCAACGACTGCACTTTCCGGGTGCTGCGCATGGCCGGCCGGCGGGTGGGTACGGTGCGTCTGACCGTGCTCCGTACCGAGGTGGAAGCAGAGGGGAGGCTGGACTGACATGCTGCCCCTCTGGGTCCTCATCGGGTTGGTCGCGCTGCTCATTCTGCTGGAGGGCTTCTTCAGCGGTTCCGAGACGGTCTATACCTCCACCAGCAAGGCGTTCATCCACGACCTGGCTCAGCGCGGCGATCCCCGCGCCGGCGAAATCCGCAGCATGCTGTCGCGCACCGAACGCTTCCTGGCCACGACCCTGACCGGGACGAACCTGGCCCTGGTGTCGTCTACCAGCCTCTGCCAGGTGATCGTCCGGCATTACCTCGAACCCAGCCTCGCGTTCCAGGCGTTCGTGGCGGCCGTGCCCGCGCCCTGGGATTGGGCCTACGTCGCGAATGCGTTCATCATGATCCCCTGCATTCTGATCATGGCGGAATTGGTGCCCAAGTCTCTGGCGCGGGCGCACGCCGACACGCTGGCACTGCGGCTGGTGCGGCCGCTGCGGCTGGCGGGGACGATCCTGGCGCCGGTGTCGTTCGTGGTGGGCAAGCTGGCTGCCGTCCTGGCCGGCTGGGCCGGGGGCCCCATGCGCAACGCCTTCAAACCAGCGGTGACGCGCGAGGATCTGAAGGCGATGGCGGTAATGGCAGCCGAGCAGGAGGTGGTGCCGGATTTGGTCGGCTCCATCCTGCTGACCGTGTTTGAGTTGGACCGCAAACCGGTATCGAGCATGATGGTGCCGCTGGTGGACGTGGTCTCGGTCCCGGAAGAGGCGACGGTGGGAGAGGTCGAGCACCTGTCCGTAGAGACGGGTCACGCCCAGTTTCCGGTGTACAGCCGTCGGGTGGATGAGATCGTCGGAGTCGTGAGTCTGCGCCACCTGCTCTACGAGGCCCCGGCCCA
>CAILKC010000396.1 GCA_903834675.1 uncultured Victivallales bacterium
AGCCGTGCCCCTGCTCCGACGAGTATTTACCTGCCTCACTGGGTACAGTTCGGCGCCCATTCTCGCGCTTGGCACGGCTGGTGCAGCATGGGATTAGACCTGACCCACAAGAAACCCGGAAGCGCCGTTTTTGGTCAGGGCGCTTCCCCCGCTGGGGTTGCGGTCGGCAGTGCAGCCGCTATGGTGTGGCGCGTTGACCGAAGTCGGCCGCATCCTGGTCCGGCATACCCTGCGATCCCAAGGTTTTGTTCAGAGGAGAGCATTTATGGCCAAGGCACTCGATTTCGGTGTGCAGAGTTACTGCTTCCGCAACTTCAAGGACAACGCGGACGTTGCGGCGAAGGTCAAGCAGATCGGCGTGTCCAAGATCGAGATCTGCGGCGTGCATGGCGACTTCAACAACATCACCCTCTGGAAAGAGCAAGCCGCGGTCTATCAGAAGGCCGGCGTCGAGGTCTGCTCGATCGGCGTGCAGACTTTCGGCACGGACATGGGCGCGGCGCGACGCTGGTTCGAGTGTGCCCAGGCGACGGGGGTCAAGGTGATTACGGCCCACTTCCAGGTTTCGAACTTCCAGACGGTGGTGCCGCAGATCTCAGCGCTCTGCGACCGTTACGGCATCAAGGTAGCCATCCACTGCCACGGCGGCTACTGCTTTGGCGGTTCGCCCGATGTGCTCACGCACTTGCTCTCCATCGGCGGTCCCGGCATCGGTCTGTGCCTCGATACGGCCTGGTGCATGCAGATCGGCCCGCACGCCGGCAATCCTGTGGAGTGGGTCAAGCGCTTCAGCGGGCGCATCTTTGGCGTGCATTACAAGGATTTCGTCTTCGCCCGCAATGGCATGTGGGAAGACGTGGTGGTCGGCAGCGGCAACCTGAACGTGGCTGCTTTTGTCAAGGCCCTCGATGCGGATCGCTTCGATGGCGCGGCGGTCATTGAGTACGAGGCCAATCCCGACAACCCGGTCCCGGCCCTGACGGACTGCGTCAACGCCATCCGCGCTGCCGCAAAGTAAGGTCCAGCCTGGCTCGGCCGCTATATCCAGCGACCGCTGGAGAGAGACAGCACCGATGAGCACCTGGTCGCGTTTCTGGCGCCGGAGTGCGCTCGGGCTGGTGCTCTTGGTGGTAGGGCTTGTCGCTCTGGCGGACTCTCTTTTCTACGAACACGTGCCCGGCTGGACGCTGGGGTTGTTCGTCGCCGCTCTGGGCGATGCCATTCTCCTGCGCAGTACGCGGTTGCGGGGGGCGTCCGCGGTCGTTGCCGTGACGGCCTGGATGGGGCTGCTGCTAGCCCTGGTGGTGGATCCATCGCGGCTGGCCTGCGCTCTGGCCGTTGTCCTGCTGGCCATCCTGAGCACGCTGGGTGCGGACCCCTGGGATGGGCGCGTCTCGGTCTGGCTGTCGACCGGTTCGCGGCTGGCCCTGCGCGGCTGGATGCAGGTATTCCACGACGCCCGTCTGCTGCGGCGTCGGCGCCGTGGCCAGGACCGACCAGCCCAACGGCTGCTGGCCAAGGCCTACGCGCACTGGGCCTTGCCCGTCGCCCTGACTTTGGTCTTCCTGGGGCTGTTCGCCCTCGCCAATCCCGTCATCCGGCTCTGGCTGACGCGCTGTCGCGAGGGGCTATCCAGCCTGTTGCAGCACCTCGCCTTGCCAGAGCCCAAACGCATCGCCTTCTGGCTTTTGACAGGACTACTGTGCTGGGCCCTCTTGCGAAATCGCGCCCGCCGTGCCCTGGCCCAGCAGGAATCACGCGCGGCGCTCACCCCGCCGGGGCCGTGCCTGCCGGCCGCCTGGGGGTGGGTCCCGGTGCCGCCGCCCCTGGACCTGGGCACTGGCGCCCCCGCCGCGGCCGTGACGCGGCAGGCTCTGGTGACGCGCTGCCTGGTGCTTTTCAATGTCCTGTTCCTGGTGCAGAACATTTTGGATGTGAGGTATCTGTGGGGTGGATCTGAACTCCCCAGCGGCCTGACCTACGCCCAGTACGCGCACCGCGGCGCCTACCCCCTGGTAGCCACGGCACTGCTGGCGGCGCTCTTCGTCCTCGTCGCCTTCCGCCCGGCCGAGCCGATGGCAGCCGGGCGCCTGCGGCGGCGTCTGGTTTACGCCTGGCTGCTGCAGAATGTCTTTCTGACGGCTGCCGCGGCCTTCCGCCTGGGGCTCTATGTCGCCGTCTACAGCCTGACCCGCCTGCGGGTTGCGGCCGGCATCTGGATGCTGCTGGTGGGAGTGGGGCTGCTGCTGATTGTCTGGCGGATCGCCCGGCGGCATGACAACGAGTGGCTGCTCAAGGCCAATCTTGTCGCCCTGGTCGGGCTGCTCTATCTCTGCTGCTTTGCCAACCTGGACGGCCGCATCGCCTGGTACAACGCGCGCCATTGCGCCGAGACCGCCAGCGCAGGCCCGGCGCTGGACTTTGACTACCTGGAGGTTCTCGGTCCTGATGCGCTACCGGCCCTGACCTGGTACCGGGCCCAGCCCGGTGCCGCGGCCCGGGCCACCGCCAGCGCCGCCACCGCCGCGGCGCTCCGCAAACACCTGAGCGCTGACCTCGCGGAATGGCGCGGGTGGACCTGGCACCGCGCCCGCCTGGCAAGGCGCGGGGAACCCCTCCGTCCCCCCGATTGAGCCCTGCCGACGAAGCCCTGACCATGCCGACATGGCTGTTTTGTAATCCGGCAGCCGTGCTTGCTGGCCGGCACGACGAGTGAAAGCGTGTGAGAGTGTGGTCGGGGGGCTGAGACGCTACCACACCATCACGTTCTCACGTTCTCACAGGCAACCAGGCTGCCAACTTTGAAGCAGCCCTGGCCGTGCCGCTGGGCCGCCTTGCGAGCCTGGCGACAGGCACTATGGTGAGCCCCGCATGACCGTTGCCACCGGTGCAGGAGAACCCAGCTCATGATCTTCGCGAATCCGTTCACTCAACCTGGGGTTTGGCTCAAGGCGAACCTGCACACCCACACCACCCTGTCCGACGGCGACCGCTCGCCGACGGCCCGCGTCGAGCAATATGCGGCGGCGGGGTATCAGGTCCTGGCAGTCACCGACCACCGTTGCGTCGCACCGGTGGAACCGCTGCAGCGACCGGGGCTGACGCTGATCCGCTCACTTGAAGCGCACCCGGCTTGCCTCGACGGCCCAGTCTACCACCTGGTGTGCCTGAACGTATCGTCGGCCTTTCGCTACGACGAATCCCTGCGGGCAAACGACCTGATTGCCCAGGTGCGCGCCGACGGCGGCGAGGTGATCGTGGCCCATCCCTACTGGTGCGGCCACGGCCTCGACCACATCCTGGCCCTGGAAAACGTGCTGGGCCTGGAGGTGTACAACAGCACCTGCGCCCGCATCGGCAAGGCCGACAGCACCATGTTCTGGGACTACCTCCTCGCCGCGGGACGATTCCTGCCCGCCATCGCGGTCGATGATACGCATGGCCCCCAGGATGCCCTCAAGGCCTGGACCATGATCCGCGCCGCCTCGCCGACCGCAGCCGATGTCATGGCGGCCCTCAGAGCGGGGTCATACTACGCCAGTTGCGGGCCGGAATTCACCGACGTGCGCCTGACCGATGGCGTGCTCGACGTGCGCTGCTCACCCGTTCACGAAATCCGCTTTGTCTGCCGCGGCGCCTGCGGCTCCTGCCTGTGGGGCGCAAACGGCGCCGAACTGAGCGAAGGCCGCTTCAAGCTGCCCGCCGCCGCTGGCTATGTGCGCATCCAGATCGTGGACCGCCAGGGCCGCAGCGCCTGGACAAACCCCTGGTCGGCGTGACCGGTCGGGTGGTAGCTTTCAGCTCTCTGGTTGGACTCCGTGATTCTCTGAAGGGTATGCCCGGCACCAGCCGGGGGCTGGGCTGACCTCTGGCACCTCTACATTAAGCTTCAGGCGGAGACGTGACGATGGCCGGCAAGACCGTGATCCAGAAGATATTGGCGGAGCACCTGGTCGAGGGTGAACTGCGGCCGGGGGCCGAGATCAAGATCAGGATCGACCAGACCCTGTGCCAGGACGCTACCGGAACCATGGCCTTCCTCGAACTCGAAGCCATGGGGGTGGACCGTGTGCGCACGGACCTGTCGGTGCAGTATATCGACCATAACACCAACCAGATGGGACCGGAGAATCAGAATGACCATCTGTACCTGCAAAGCATCTGCAGCGCTAAAGGCGTGATCCTCAGCCGCCCGGGCAATGGCATCTGCCACCAGGTGCATCTGGAGCGTTTCGGCGCTCCGGGCCGGACGTTGCTGGGCTCGGACTCGCACACCCCCACCAACGGCGGCATCGGCATGCTAGCCATCGGCGCCGGCGGCCTGGACGTGGCCGTGGCCATGGCCGGCGGACCCTTCAAACTCGCCTGTCCGCGCGTCATCGGGGTCCGCCTCTCGGGTCGACTCAGCCCCTGGGTGGCGGGCAAGGATGTCATCCTGAAGCTGCTGAGTATCCTGGGCTCCAAGGGCAATGTCGACACCGCGGTGGAGTACTTCGGCCCCGGCGTGGCCACCTTGTCCGTGCCGGAGCGGGCCACCATGACCAACATGGGCGCCGAACTGGGAGTGACCACATCCGTATTCCCGTCTGACCGGCAGACGCAGTCCTATCTGCGGGCTCAGGGCCGCGTTGCCTGCTGGCGGGCGCTCCGGGCCGACGTCGACGCGGCCTTCGACCGGGTCATCGACATCGATCTGGCGGCGCTGGAACCCCTGGCCGCCTGTCCGTCCAATCCGGCCAATGTCAAGACGGTGCGGGAGGTGGCCGGCATCGCCGTGGCCCAGGTGGTCATTGGCTCGTGTACCAACAGCTCCTACCGGGATCTCAGCCGGGTGGCGGACGTGCTGCGCGGCCGACTGGTGCATCCGGGGGTCTCCCTGGCCATCGCCCCAGGCAGCCGCCAGGTCTTGCAGATGCTCAGTCGTGACGGCCGTCTGGGCCACCTCATCGCCGCCGGCGCGCGCCTGCTCGAATCCGCTTGCGGCCCCTGCATCGGCCAGGGTTTCAGCCCCGCCGACAACACCGTCACGGTCCGGACGTTCAACCGAAACTTCGCCGGCCGCACCGGCACCGGGAACGACCAGTGCTACCTGGTCAGCCCGGAGACAGCGGTGGCCACCGCCCTCACCGGTGTGCTTACCGACCCGCGCACGCTGGGGTTGGACTACCCGGCCGGCAAGATGCCGCGCACCTTCCCCGTCGATGACCGACTGCTGGTGCAACCCGCTCCGGTCGGCCAGCACGTGGAGATCATCCGCAAAGAGACCATCGGCGAGCCGCCGCGCGGTTGCCGGCTGCCGGAGACCCTGGACGGCGCCGTGCTGCTCAAGGTCGGGGATAAGATCACCACCGACCACATCATGCCGGCGGGCGCTTACCTCAAGTATCGCAGTAACATCCCACGCTACGCGCAGGTCGTGTTCGAATGCTTCAACCAAGCCGGCCAGCCGACTTTTGCGCAACGCGCGCTCGCCGTGCGGGAGGCGGGCCAGGCCGGGGTGATCCTGGCAGGCGAGAGTTACGGCCAGGGCTCCTCGCGCGAACATGCGGCGATCTGCCCGATGTTTCTCGGCGTCCGCGCCGTTCTGGCCTTGGGCATCGAGCGTATTCACGCCGCCAACCTGGTGAATTTTGGCATTCTGCCCCTGCTGCTGAAAGAGCGCGCCGACTATGCCCGTATCGAGGCTGGCGACACCCTGCGCCTCGAGCGTCTGCACGAACAGCTCCGGCCGGGAGCCGGACTGACGGCTACCGTACTCAAACCCAGCGGGCTGCGCATCCCGGTAACCCTGACGCACGCGCTCTCAGCCGAGGACATCGAGATGGTGCTGAAGGGCGGACGACTCGCCTGAGCAACCCCTCTCTGCGACTACGGAAAGAGCCGCACAGAATGGCAGACAAGACGCCCCCGGCTATCGGCTATAACCTCGTGCGTGAGTTGCACGTCGGGGGCATGGCCCGCCTCAGTCTGGCCGTCACCGCCGAGGGTCGCCAGATCGTGCTCCGGCAACTGCTGGCGCGCAACCTCATCGGCTTTCGCCTGCGCCGGGCCTTCATCGAAGGCACCCGTATCCGCGCCGTCCTCACCCCACATCCGCGTGTCGTCCTCTCGCTGGAGCGCGGCTTCCACGGACTCATCCCCTACGAGTTGATCGAGTATGTAGACGGCAGCAGCCTGCGCCGCCTGCTGCAAACTAAGGATGCTCGCATCGCTTCCGACCCACTCGCCATCCTGCGCCAGTGCGCCGAAGCCCTGGCTCATGTCCACGAGTGCGGCTTTGTCCATCTCAACGTGAAGCCGGAGAACTTCCTCGTGACTCAGGGCAGCGACGGTCCTACGGTCAAGATTACCGACTTCGATCTCGCCCGGGAAGCCACTGCCAAGCGCAGCGCCTGGCAGTCGGGCACCGTGGCCTATCTCGCCCCTGAACAGATCCGCAAAGGCGTCGTCGGGCCCCCCGCGGATATCTTCGCGTTCGGGATCCTCGCTTACCAGCTCGTCACCGGTCGCATGCCGTTTCAAGGCAAGCACGAGAAGCAGTTGCGCTGGCGTCAAACCAGCGACCACTTCGTGCCCAAGCCGCCCAAGAGCGTGGTCCCTGACCTCAGCCCGAAGGTGGACTGGCTGATCACCAAGTGCCTGGAGAAGGACCCTGAGAACCGGCTCCCCAGCATGGCCTACCTGTGCGAGGAGTTGCGCCGGCTGTAGCCCCCTGGACCCTAAATCCTTGTATGAGACTTGCAGCAGCCTCGGATGACACAGGGCGCTTCCCATTCCGCCCTTCGTCCGCCGCGGCGGACGAGGGGCGTTGGAGGGCGCCGCTGCGTCGGCGCCGCGGCGGCCACGCAGGGCCGCCCTCCAGGCGATCCGGCGTGTACCGGCCGGATCGGAATGAGAACCGTGGCCGCAAGTCTCATTCCGGTAGGCCCGGCCGCAGCCGGGGGCTGGGCTGAACCCTGCGACCTGAGTAGTCGCCACCCACGGAACTGACATGTGCCCGCCTGGTTGCCGCCCGGTTGCGCCGGGGTGTGCGTCACCCTATATTGGCTGGCCGCAGGCCCGGCGGGGTCGGTTCAGGACCGTCGCCGCAGGGTGAAGTGGGCAGGCGTGGGAGTCGCTGAACGGCCATGTACTGGTACTACAAATACCCGCTGATCATCCTTTTGACGCTGTTGGGCGCCGGGGTTCTCTGGGTGGTGTGGCGGTCTCTGCCTGACAGCTTTGCCCAGACGGTCGCCAAGCCTTTCGAGAAGGCCAAAGCCGCGCTGCACCGGCCAGCGTCGGGCCCTCCGAAGACGGTATCGGCTCCCTTGAAGACAACGCCGGTCGCGCCGCCGGCCGCCCCGGCCAGGCCCGCGACGCCATTACCGGCGCCCACCGCGCCGCCGGTGGCGACACCCACCCCGCCGCCGGTCGTACCGCCCTCGCCACCGGCGCCGCCGGTAGCGACACCGGTCGCGCCGCCCGCGGCGGTCGGGTCCTCGCCGTCGCCCGCGGCCCCCGCTGACGGCAGCGACGCGGTGCGCTTCATCGAGGCTGCCCGCAAGCAGGTGGAAGGCTACAACTACATGGCGGCTCGCCAACTGGCCGCCCGCGTCTTTACCTTGCCGGGGGTGACCGAGTTCGACCAGAGCTGGAACGCGGCCGCCGAGATGGTCAGCCGGATCAACACGGTGTTCATGACCTCGGAGACGGCCAGCCCCGAGCGCAAAGCCTACACCGTGCAGCCCGGCGACAGCCTCAGCCGGATCGCGGGGCGCCTCTCAACCACCGTGGGCGCCCTGCAACGCCTGAATGGCCTCGACTTGACCAACCCGGTCATCTACCCCGGCAACGTCCTCTACACCCTCAACGTCGAATGGGGCATCCGGGTGGTGAAGAGCAAGTTCGTGCTGCTTCTGCTCAACGGCAAAGATCTGTACCGTCTCTACCACGTCGGCGTGGGCCGCGAAAACAAGACCCCCGTCGGAACCTTCGTCATCAGCACTAAGGTGGTGCATCCGGCCTGGACGCGCGCCGGTCGCGGCGTCCCCTTCGGAAACCCTGACAACCCGCTGGGGACCCACTGGCTCGGCCTGACTCCCAGCGCCGGCACCGAGACCACCTTGAGCGGTTACGGTATCCATGGCACCTGGGAGCCTGACTCCATCGGCGGGGCGGCCAGCGAAGGCTGCGTCCGCATGCTGAACGACCAGATTCGTGAGCTGTTTGACTTCCTTCCTGAACCCGGGCGCGGCCAGGCGGTCCCGGTGGTTATCGAGGACTGAGAAACATGGGCGTGATGCTGGACTTCGAGAAACCTATTGCCGAACTCGAGCAGAAGGTGACCGAGCTGCGCGATTTCAGCCGGCGGCACGATGTCGACGTCAGCCACGGCATCGCTCTGCTCGAAGCCCGCATTGAGGAGACCCGCCAGCGCGTCTTTTCTACCCTCTCCCCCTGGGAACGGGTCCAACTGGCGCGCCACCCCCAGAGGCCTTACCCCTGGGACTATGTCGGCTGCCTCTGCACTGATGTCCTCGAGCTCAAGGGTGACCGCCGTTTCGCCGATGACCGGGCCCTCTTCGGCGGCTTCGCGAAAATGGACGGCAAACCGCTGATGATCATCGGTACGCGCAAGGGCCGCAACCTGAAGGAAAACGTCACCGTCAACTTTGGCTGCTCGCATCCTGAGGGCTACCGCAAGGCATTACGGCTCATGCAGATAGCTGATAAGGCAGGCATCCCGATCGTGATTCTGATCGACACCCCTGGAGCCTACCCTGGGATCGGCGCCGAGGAGCGGCACATTGGCGAGGCCATCGCGGTCAATCTGCGCGAGATGTTCCGCTTGCGCGTGCCCATCGTAGCGGTCGTTGTGGGCGAGGGTGGCAGCGGCGGCGCCCTGGGCATCGGCATCGGCAACCGCGTTCTCATACTGGAAAACTCATACTACTCGGTGATCACGCCGGAAGGCTGTGCCGCCATTCTCTGGCGCGAGAGCAGTGCAGCGCCCAAAGCCGCTGAGGCGCTCAAGCTTACCAGCCGTGATCTGCTGGCCTTGGGCCTGGTCGATGAGATCATCCCGGAGCCCGTCGGCGGCGCGCACCGCAACTGGGATGCCGCCGCCGCCGCCCTCAAGGAGGCCATCCTGCGGCACCTGGGCGAGCTGGCAGCGCTGACGCCCGTACAGATCAGGGATCAGCGTTATAACAAGTTCCGCGCCATGGGCGTGATCGAAGGTCAAGGGAGCCCGGTGTGGTGACCTTGCGCTCCGTCCTGATCCGCCCGGCCCGGCCTGAAGATGCCGAGGCCATCGTCTGCCTGCTTGACCCCTACGTCGCGGATGGCATCGTCCTGCCCCGTACGGCTGCCGAAGTCCGCGCTGCCGCCGCCGACTTTCTCGTGGCGGAGCGAGAGCATGGTGTAGTCGGCGCCGTGGCGGTCCGGGATTACGGCCATTATCTGGTCGAAATCCGCTCGCTGGTGGTCGCCACCACGGTCGCCGGCCGGGGCCTCGGCAGTGCCCTCGTCGCCGCCGCGGTGGACCTGGCCCGGCAACGCGGCGCGCGCCGCGTCTTCGCTCTGACCCTCCGGCCTGCCCTCTTCGAACGCCAGCATTTCCTGCAAGTTGACCGAGACCTGTTCCCACAGAAGGTCTGGGCCGACTGCAGCAACTGCCCGAAGCGCAGCCGCTGTGACGAGGTGGCCGTCGCCATGGACCTCCAGCGGACGACCGCATCGGACAGCACGACCGGGGCAGGCACCGGGGGGTCGGCGGCGGCAGCAGTTGCAGGCGGTGGACTTGTCTGACGGGGCGGACGGCTCTGCTACCGCGCCACCGCCGCGCCCGAGGCCGGGCGCATCTCCAGGGGAATGGAAATGCGGTGGGCCGCCACCGCCGCGCCTGAGGCCAGGCGCCTCTCCAAAATGCCCGATGGAGATGCGGTGGGGGGCCACCGCCGCGCCTGAGGCCAGGCGCCTCTCCAAAATGCCCGATGGAGATGCGGTGGGG
>CAILKC010000397.1 GCA_903834675.1 uncultured Victivallales bacterium
GACAGCTCGGACAACATCCCCGGTGTGGCCGGAGTGGGCGCCAAGACGGCGGCGGGGTTGCTGAACCGCTTCGGGAGTATTGCAGGCATCTTGCAGCACCTCAGCGAGATCGAGCGCCCTGCCATCCGCGAAGCCTTGGCCGGGTCGGTCGAGATTTTGCGTCGGAATTGCCTGCTGATTGCCTTGGATGAGACCCTGCCACCCACCTGGCAAGGGCTCGATGACCTGCGCCGCGGCAAGCCCGACTGGCAGGCCCTGCTGGCCCTGGCGCTCGAGTCCGGTTTCCATTCCCTGACGGCCGAGCTGCGACGGCGCCAGCAGGATGAACGCAACCCAACCCTTTTCTGATCTGGTCCCCGGTAACAGGAATCCTCTGCTCATGAGTTCAAAGACCTGGCGCTCAACCGTAGTCCGCTGCAGTGTGCTTGCCTTAGCCAGCCTGACGGCAGGGGCTGAAGACTGGGCACAATTCCTGGGACCACAACGGAATGCAGTATCTGCAGAGACGGGCCTGGCGCGGAGCTGGCCAGCCACGGGACCCAAACAGCTATGGAGTATGCCACTGGGGGCCGGCTTTGCGGGGCCAGCGGTATCGGCGGGCCAGGTCTTCATCCTTGATCGTGCCGACACCAAGGACATCCTGCGCTGCTCTGGACTTGCCGACGGCAAGGAACTGTGGTCATTCTCCTATGAGGCCGCAGGCAGTTTCCAGATTCCCGGCAGCCGCACGACTCCCACGCTCACGGACAAGGCCGCCTACATCGTCGGCCCCCTGGGCCATTTCCACTGCGTCGACCGCACCACCCATCAGGCCACCTGGAAGAAGCACCTGCTCGATGACTTCGGCGGCAAACTGCCCACCTGGGCGGTGTCGCAATCGCCGCTGCTGTACCAGGACCTGGTCATCGTGGCGCCGCAGTCGCCGACGGTCGGACTGGCGGCCTTCAAGAGCGCCACGGGCGAACTGGTCTGGAAGTCTGAGCCCATCGGTCCCCTGAGCTACTGCTCGCCGACGCTGGCCCGCCTGGCTGACGTCGACCAAGCCGTGATGATCTCGGCCAAAGGCACGGTGTCGGGGTTCGCGCTGACCGATGGGCGCCTGCTCTGGCAGTACAAGGGCTGGAGCTGCGGCATCCCCATCGCCTCGCCGGTCCTGATCGGCGACGGTCGCGTCTTTATCAGCGGCGAGTACGGGGCCGGATCGGTCATGTTACGCATCACCGCTGTTGACGGCAAGTTCAGCGTCCAGGAGGTGTTCAAGACGCAGGAATGCATGTCCCAAATCCACCAGGCGCTGCTGTATCAGGGCCACCTCTATGCCAACAGCAATGGCAACAAGGCGCGCGATGGCTTTGTCTGCCTTGACCTCGATGGCAAGCTGCTCTGGAAGACTGGGAACAGCCCCAACTTCGAGCGCGGTTCGATGCTCCTGGCAGGCGGAATGATCTTCGCGGTCAATGGCCTGGACGGGACCCTGGCCCTCTTCGAGCCCTCTCCGGAACTGCTCAAGCCTCTGGCAAGCGCCAAAGTGCTGGAAGGGAAGCAGGCCTGGGCGCCCCTGGCCTTGGTGGATGGGAAGCTGCTGGTGCGCGACCAGCGCCAACTCAAGTGCTTCGACGTGCGCGCCGCGGCGCCGTGATGATCCTGAGCCTCCGGGGGGAGGGCCGGGCGGCTTTAAGAAACGGCCCTGGGGGGAGGGACGGAGCAATGCCATTGTGTTTCCCACGCCACCCTCTGTCGTGGGCCGCCAAGTAGGCCCCAACTCCGATTGGGACACCTACGCCTTCCTGTCCCAAAGGATTTTGGACCTACGGCAGAATCGTCGAAACCTGATGGCATCGCAGGACGGAGCGGCCGTGGCTCGCCGCCAGCGCCTGGGGCCAGGCGCGTCAAGGGGAACAAAGGCGCGAGCCTTGCGCAAGTCGGCGGGGGTCCGCCAGAGCCTCATAGGTTGCTGAAGTAGTGGCCGCTCTGTGCCGGAACCTGCATGATGAACGCGAGGTTGTTGTACGGGCGGAAGTCCACGTGTCCATCCGCGTAGGCCATATTGGAGCCGTTGCCGTGGCGGCAGTTCGTGTTGATACGATTGGCGACGGTGCAGGCGGCCGAGCAGACATTGGCATAGACAACGGTCCAACCCTGGTCGCCGGAGTTCATCCCCCAATGGTAGGCGTCGGCGAGCATGAAGAGTTCCGACGGCCATTGCACTACGCCCACCGTCCTGCCTGACCAGAGGTAGGTGCTGTAGGCGTAGGCGAACAGGCCCTGCGTCCCGACGACAGACAGGTCCCCGACGGTCGACGATGGGCAGTTGAACAGCTTCCAGTCTTTGACCTGTGATTGCAGAGTGTAGCGCCAGAAACTGCGGTTAGTGTCCGCCGGCGCGGGAGTGCCGCCGTTGTAAAGGGTATAGTTGTCCGCGGCGTTGGTAGGGTAGTAGTCAAGGTTGTCCGCGGCATACATGACGATGCCAAGGGCGAGTTGCTTCAGGTTCGACGTGCAGGAGATGGTGCGGGCCTTTTCGCGGGCTTTGGCCAAGGCTGGCAGGAGCATCGCCGCCAGGATGGCGATGATGGCGATGACCACCAGCAGTTCGATAAGCGTGAAGCCGCGGGACATTCTGGATCTCGGTCTCATGCACTCTCCTTGAGGTCGACTCGGTTAGCGTCTAGCCGAACACAACTAATGGGGCGCACGCTACCGCACGTCAGGCAGATTGGCAATAGCCCGCGTGAGTTGAAGAGGCCTCGAGTGAAGGCGATGACCGAAACAAACCAACGATCTGCATTCGAGCCGCTCATCTACCTCGACTACGCGGGAGCCTGTCCCGTGTTGCCCGAGGTCGCCAACGGCCACGCCGAGCTCTGCCGCCGCTACGTGACCAACCCGCACGCCAGCAGCCGCTACAGCGAGGCGGCGAAGCGTGCCATCCTGATCGCAGAACGGGAGCTGCTTGGAGCGCTTGAGATTCCGGCCGAGCAGGCGCAGGTTGTGTGGACCAGCGGGGGCACGGAGGCCGATAACCTGGCCACCTTGGGCGTGCTTCGGCGAACCCAAAGCGCGCTGGCCCTGGTCGATGCGGGGGCGCACCCTGCCTTGGGCGAGCCCTGTCGGCAGTATGCTCGCCGTGAGGGAGGCCAGTGCGTCGAGGTGCCGCTAACCGCCCTCGGCGACCTCGATCTGGAGCGGGTTTCTCCCGAGCTTGCGGCCAGAGCGACGCTGGTCGCGGTCACCCAGGTGAACAACGAGACTGGGGCGGTTGCCGACCTGGCACGGGTGCGGTCGTGGATGCGGGAGCACGCCCCGGGGGCCGTGCTCAGCGTGGACGCGGCACAGTCCTTCGGCAAACACCGCATTCCGTGGCAGACGGCGGCCATCGGGGCCTTGGCGGTCTCGGCGCGCAAGATCGGTGGTCCGGCGGCGGTTGGGGCTCTCGTGATCCGCCGCGACCTGCGCCTGGAGCCGCTGCTGTACGGCGGGGGCCAGCAGGGCAGTATGCGTTCCGGCACGGTGGATGTCGTAGGGGTGATCGGAGCCGGGCTGGCGGCGCGCGTGGTCGAGGCCAGCCGCGAAGCGGAGTCCGCCCGCATCGGCGCCCTCAACCGCTGCCTGCGCGAACGGCTCGGGGTATGGACCCGCCCCGCCCTGCGGCTGCTCTCGCCGCCGACGGCCTCGCCGTGGATTCTGACCTTCGCCGTGCCGGGCTTCGAGGGCGCTATCCTGATGCGCCTGCTGGCCGAGCGTGGCATCGTGGTCGCTACCGGCAGCGCCTGCAGTGCCGAGTCAGGGAAGACCAGCCACGTCTTGCGGGCCATGGGTGTCCCCGACGCGGTGGCGCGCTGCGTCTTGCGCGTGAGTTTCGGTCGCCACACCACGGCGGAACAGCTCGAGACGTTCTTGCTCGAACTGCGCCGCGTGATCGATACCTACTGACGTGCTGAGGCCCCATGCATACGTGCCAGACACCGCGTCGCCCCGTGGTTGCGATGGTGGCGCTGCTCGCCTGCAGCTGGGTTGGGCTGAACGTGGACGCGACGCAGGCGGCCGACGCGCGGCCCTGGTGGGACGACTTCCCCAGGATCGTCCAGAGTGGTGACGCAACCCAGGCCGTGCGCGCTGCCGCCAGTGCGGCGCTGTGCGGTGCGGCGGACGACCCCACCTGGGGCATCTTCGCGCAGAGGGTACGTTGCGTCTCCTGCCCTGGCCGCGTCGAACTCCTTCACGAGGCCGGCCTGCGCGCCTTGACCTGGATCGAAGGCTTCGGCACGACGCAGGCCTATATCGTGCAGCTCAGACGCGACACACTGGGGGCCTGGCAGCGCTATCCCAGGGTACCAGACCTGACGCAGGTGTTCTGCAACGCCTGGGGCTGGAAGAGCTTCGATGGCACCGGCGAAGTGCGCTGGATCGGCATCCATCCTCGGCAACCTGGATGCCGCTCGCCTGGCGCAACTGGGGGTCGCCGACGCGGCCGGCCTCGACGTCCGCCAGTACCTGGTCGGGCGCTGCCGCGAATGGGGCGGAACTCCAGAGAACCTGCGGCACCCGGCCTGGCGTGGCCGACGCTGGCTCGAGGACCCGGTTTGGCGGGCCTACCTCATCTACCGGGCTCTGAGCCATGACCCGGGACTTGGGTTCTATGGCGCGGACTCGGGGCGGCCCAACTTGCTCCCGCCCTTCGCGGCTCTGGTCGACGGGGTGCCGACCGTAGCAGTTGGGCCTGGGGTGACCGCGCCGCAGGTGCCGTGGACGGTCGGCTTGACGCTCTATCACGACCCCGCGGCGCGGCGCGTCTTCGTGGACCTCAACAACACCCGCATCGATCTAGCCACCAACGTGATCACGGCAACCCCGCCCCTCGCCTTCCGAGTGACCTTGCCGACAGCCTGGGCGGGCAGCCCGGTAAGCGCCCGCCTGCTGGCACCAGGACCCGCCCCAGGGCTGCGCGTCAGGCCGGTTGGGACAGGCCAGGTGGAGGTCGAAATCGACCCGTTCCTGCTCTATGCCTGCCTGGTGCTGGAGCCGGTCCAGCCCGGTGCGGCTCCTGGCGTGGACCGTAACTGAAGCCCATCCCGACAGGCGCTGGCAGCGCCAGGAACCGGCCCGACTCAGTCGCCGGTGGGCAGCCAGGGGGTGGCGTCGGGGTCCGGCGTGCAGTAGCTCCCGAGGACCTTGTTGATGCCACGGGCGATGTTACGGCAGTCCTTGGCATTGTACCACTGGCTGAGCCGGATGGAGACATTGCGGTCGAAGAGGTCGTTGGCGACCGGACAGTCGTCGTCGTGGTACTCGATACGACCGCCGAGTTTGGCGTAGAGCGGGCAGGAGAAGGGACAGCCATCCGCGCTGGAACTGGTCTTGAGGGTGACCGGGAACATGAAGCGGCTCAGGTGCCAGTCGGGGACCTCGCTGTGACCGCGGATACCGGCCGGGATGTTCTCGGCCCGCAGGGCCTCGGCGATCTTTTGACCGAGCTCGACCGTCTCCGGGTAGAAGCGCAGGGTGTAGCCCACCTCACCGGCGGGATCGACCAGGCGTTGCGGGACGATCTCGCGGAAGGTCTTGAGCTCCCGGAGAATCCTGAGCTTGACCTGGTTGAAGCGCTTGACCGTGGCCGGCATCTTGAGCAGTTGCACGACATCCACCGCCGCCTCGAGTTCTGAAAGCCGGTAGTTCGTGCCGCAGAACAGCTCGCCCTCGTAGCGCGGCAGGGCGAAACGCATCGGCCGCCACAGTCCGCCGCACTCGATGAGCTGGTTGGCGCGCTCCCACAGCCGCTGGTTGTTGGTCAGCAGCAGCCCCCCCTCGCCACCACCGACAATCTTGTAGGCCGAGATGCTGAAGCAACCCAGGTCGCCGAAGGTACCTACCTGTTGCCCATTGACCGAACCGCCACACGACTGGGCGCAGTCCTCGATCACCTTCAGCTTGTGCTTACGGGCAATCTTCATGATGGCGGGCATGTCGCAGACGCCACCCATGAAATGCGTCGGCGCCAGGGCCACCGTGCGCTTCGTGATCAGCGCCTCGATCTTGGCCGGGTCCATCATAATCGTGGCATCGACGTCGCAAAACACCGGAATGCCCTTGGCCTGCACCACGGCGGCGCTGGTGGCGAAGAAACCCACCGACGGGCAGATGACTTCGGTGCCGGGGCCAACGCCGGCCGCAACGAAAGCGGCATGCAGGGCGGCCGTGCCGCTGCTGGTGGCTACGGCGTAGTCGACCTTGAAGATCTTGCGGGCCGCGCCTTCGTAGGCCTGGACCTTCGTCTCCTTCAGGTTCGAGTAGTAGTTCGCCAGGAAAGGTCCGTCACCCAGGCCGTCTTCCTCGGCGCTGGCGCGAATCTTGGCCAAGGCCGGGGCAGAGAAGCCGAAGCGCTCGGCGACGGACATGAACTCGTCGACCCCGATCTTGGGCTTGCCTTTGCCCTCGAAGCGGGTCACGGCGCGCATGCCTCCATTCAGGGCGAGGTGCTGTTCGAGGTGCTGCTTGGACATGGTCATACACTCCGTCTGTCAGCGGGCCGGTATCGACATCGCCAGCGTCTGGCACGAGGCTGTACCATAGTCGCTGGCAGGGGAGCGCCAAGCCGAGCGCGCGTTTCCGTTTGCCGCCACTACGTCGACAGCAGCATCCAGGCCTCCGGCGGCCGGAGCCGAAAGGCGCCGACAGCTCAGCGCGGCACGGCGGCAAAGCGCTCCAAGTCAAAGGCGTCCAGCGAGCTCAGCACCAGGTCGGCGGCACTGAGGTCCTGGCGGCTAGCGTTCTGCCGCGACAGCGCCACGCAGCGCATACCGGCCGCCTTGGCGGCCTGCACCCCAGCCGCGGAATCTTCAAACACCAGGCACGCGGCCGCCGGCACGCCCAAGCGCTCGGCGCCAAGCCGAAAGGCGGCCGGGTCCGGCTTGCCGATGGGCACATCCTCGCACCCGACGAAGGTCGCAACGCAGTCGCCTATCTGCAAATCGTTAATGGTCTGCTGGATGCGCGCGCAAGTACTGCCCGACACAATGGCCACCGGGTAACGCTGCGCCAACTTCCGCAGCAGGTCAATGGACGGCTGGATGCGGATGTCGCGCTGTTGACTGCATTGGATGTATAGCGGCACGGTGATCGCTTCCATGGCCTGACGCGAGGGATAAGCGTCGGGGTAGCGGCGAGCGATCTCACGGAAGATGTCTGGCCAGGCGTGGCCATACACCAGCCGCACCACGTCCTCGTGCGTAAGCTCTACCCCACGCCGACGCAACGCCGCCTCGATGGCGTCTACCCAGATGACCTCGGAGTCGACCAGAGTGCCATCCATATCGAAGAGAATAGCCTGCAACGTCAGCATGCGGTCTCCGCAGATCGTCGTGACCAGGAAAAGACCCACTGTAGCGCCCGCCGTGGCAACTTGCCAAGAACGCTCGCGCCGCTACGTTCTCGGGCCCGGTTTTCCGCTCCGCCGAGCGTCTGACCGCCGCAGGATCCGCTCGGCGGCAGGCCCACACCGCAGCCCAGGGAAGGTTGGCGTCGTGACTTTTCGTGCTTTCAGCATCGGCATAGTCTGTGGCCTGTTCATTGCCGGTTTCGGCTATGTGAACGACTGGATTCTCGATCTGGAGCGTTTCACCAGCGGCCACCTGATCCCGGTGATGGTGATCGGGCCGCTGCTGCTGTTTGTGCTCAGCCTGAATCTGGCGCTGTTTCGCTTCAGGCCGCGCTGGGCGTTTAGAGGCCAGGAACTGGCCGTCATTTTCGTGCTCACTAGTGCCGCCTGCTGTGTGCCCGGTCGCAACCTGATGGAGCACTTCACCCAGGTGCTGATCATGCCGCACCACTGGTACAAGGTGACGCCGGGATACCGGGACAAGGCCCTGATGGCCTACTTTCCGAAGGGTGCTCTGGTCGACCCCGAGTACAGCCCCGCGGTGCTGAGCGGCTACCTCACCGGCATGGGGGGCCCGGAGGATCGCAGTCTGCCTGTGGTGGAACGGCTGGGGCGTCAGGTCGGGCGGGTGCCCTGGGGGGCCTGGTTACCGCCACTCGCGCTCTGGATTCCAATCCTGCTGCTGGGGATGGTCTGTTACGGTTGCCTGGGCCTTATCCTGCACCGGCAGTGGTCTCACCACGAACACCTGGCCTATCCGATCGCGGACTTTGTGTCCTCGGTGCTGGGCCGGGCAGACCACGAAGCGACCGCCCCCGCCGTGCGCAGTCGCCTGTTCTGGATTGGCCTGACCGGCGTGCTTCTGATCCGCCTCAACAACGGCCTCTGCTGCTGGTTTCCGGAAACCCTCATCCCGGTCAACCTGACCTTCTCTTTCGCACCCCTGATGAAACTCTTTCCGACGGTCAACAAAGTGCTCTGGGGAAACGGTCTCTTCCGCCTGGAACTGTTCCCCCTGATGGCGGCGTTCGCCTTCTTGCTGAGCACGGAAATCTCCCTGACCATGGGCGTTTCGCAGATCCTGTGGGTGCTCTTTGCCGCGCCGCTGGTGACCTTGGGCATGGACTTTTCGACCGACTACAGCGGCATCGGCTGGTCCGGCTGGCAGCGCGGCGGCAGCTACATCGCCTTCGCCCTCATCCTGGCCTACACCGGCCGGCAGTACTACGGCGGCCTGCTGCGGGCGGCGCTGGGGCGCTGGCGGATAGCGGACCGGGCCGAGGCCGGGGCGGTCTGGGCCACCCGGGTGCTGCTTCTTGCGGTGATCGCGCTCATCGTCCTGGTGGTACGCCTGGGGGTGGAGCTGCCCTTTGCGGCGGCAACGGTGGTGCTGGCGCTGCTCTCCTGCATCGTGGTCTCGCGCATCAGTGCCGAGACCGGGCTGTTCTTCATCCATCCGCGCTGGCAGCCCTTCAGTTTTCTGCTGGCGCTGTGTGGGGGCTACCTGCTGAACCCCAGCGTCCTGGTGGCCAGCGTCATGGTCTGTTTTGTGCTTAGTATTGATCAGAGTCAGGCCTACCTGCCCTACCTGGCCAATGGCCTCAAAGTGTGCGAACGGCTGCGCCTGCCCCCGGTTCGCCTCGTCGGCGCTACCCTGGCGCTGTGCGTGGTCGGGGTGTTCGTCGCGCTGGGCGTCGGCCTGGTGGCTACCTACAACGCCGGGACGCCGAGGCAGTGTGCCTGGTCCTACGACGTGCTGCCCAAGCTACCCTTCCAGGCCGTGGAGCCGGAGGTGCTGAAGCTCAAAGCCATGGACCGCCTCGAGGCCGCGGAGACGCTGCCCTGGCAAACCCGGCTCAACGGGATGCGACCGCAGCGCCACTTTGTCTGGGCGGCGGGTTTCGGCTTTGCGGCGGTACTCTTGTTCAGTCTGTTGCGGCTGCGGCTGCCGCGCTGGCCCCTGCATCCGGTGCTGTTCCTGGTCTGGGTCACCTGGCCGATGTACGTGTTCTCTTACTCGATTCTGTTGGGCTGGCTGGTCAAGACGCTGTCCATCCGCTTCGGCGGCTACGCCCTGGTGCAGCGCCTCAAGCCGCTGATGTTTGGGGTGATCGGCGGCGAGATTCTCGGGGCTTTGGTGTTCATGGCGGTGGGAGCCGTTTACTACCTGATCACGGGCAAGCCCCCCATCGCTTACCGTTACTTTCCGCGCTGAACTCCGCGTTCCCTGAGGGGCTTCTCCCGCCCGGTGCCGCGCCCCCCGCGGGACTCGTGCTCCGGTTCAATCGCGGCTATGGGCGCTACCCGGCGCGGCGCTGGAGAGCGCTCGCCCGAGCGCCGCAAAGACCTTGTGGTTGGCCTTCGGGAAGGGGTAATCGTCCAGGCGTTCCCAAGGCACCCAGGCCAGAGGCCGATCGCAGTGGGCGGTGCTAGGATCGCCGAGCGGCAGGCAGTGGAACGCCGTGAGGGTGATGCGGAAGTGGCTGTAGGCGTGTCGGATAGAACAAGCCTCAGAGACGACACGTACCGCCAGGTTCACCTCCTCGCGAACTTCGCGCACCACCGTGTCCACCAGCCTCTCGCCCCGCTCTTGCTTGCCGCCTGGGAACTCCCACAGTCCACCCAGCATCTGCTCCTCGCCACGGCGGGCAATGAGCACTCGCCCTTCATGCTCGATGATCCCGACGGCAATGCGGTAGTGCGGCACGCGCGTCGTGGGCCGCCGCACCGGCAGTTCCGCCGTGCGCCCCGCAGCCAGAGCCCCGCAGCTCGCCCGCAACGGGCAGACGGCGCACTGGGGGGCGCGCGGACGGCAGACCAGAGCGCCGAGTTCCATCAGCGCCTGGTTGAATGCCGATGGGTCTCCGCTACGGCTGATCGCGTCGCGCAGACGCCCTTCAAGGTCGCGCTGTACGCGAGAAGTCCGCACGTCCGCCGCGATGCACCATAGCCGGGCGCAGACGCGGGCCACGTTCCCGTCGACGACCGGGTGCGGCAAGCCATAGGCAATGCTCGCAATGGCTGCGGCCGTGTAGGGACCGATGCCGGGCAGAGAGCGCAGGCCATCGACGTCAGCCGGAATCCGCCCCGAGTATTCCGCCAACACTCGCCCGGCGGCCCGGTGCAGGTTACGGGCTCGACGGTAGTATCCCAGCCCCTCCCAGGCCTTGAGCACACTCTGCAGGTCGGCGCCGACCAGAGCGTCAAGGGTCGGGAAACGTTCCATAAAGCGCTCGAAGTACGGCTGTACCGTGGCCACCTGGGTCTGCTGCAGCATGATCTCGCTGACCCATACCCGGTAGGGCGTCGGGGCCTCGCGCCACGGCAGGCAGCGACGCTGCTGATGATACCAGCCAAGAAGCGGTTTGAACCAGTCTGGCACGGCCCGGTTATCCTGAGCTAGGGGGACCGACGAGGCCAGCGCCAACGCCGGCGGGGTTGTGCAAGGGCCTCACTTTAGCAAGCCGAAAGCGCTTGTACGACTAAGAACCACAGCTATAATACATGCCCGAGCCTGTGTCGGACGACACATGGTAAAATCAAGAAACGGGTTCGGAACAAGGCAAAGAGGAGAACGAGCATGAAGAAGACGTGGATCCTGACGGTGGCACTGGTGGCTGGTCTGCTGATTCTGAGCACGATGGTCAGCTCCGCCCAAGACAAGAAGGTCGAAGGCGCGGCGGCGGTTCAGGCCGAGAAGACGATCGTCGGCTTGGTCACCGTCACCAAGGACGGCGACAAGGTCAAGCAGATCACGATCGGCGAAGGCGCCGACGCGGTTGTCTGCGTTTGCACCTCGACCGACGAAGGCAAGAAGTGCGCCGACCTCGCTGGCAAGAAGGTCAAGGCCACTGGCGTTGTGGCTGAGAAGGACGGCAAGAAGGTCATGACCGTCTCGAAGTGCGAGGAAGTGAAAGAGGCCGCCAAGTAATTGGCCCTCGACTGACTCGACACGGTGCTTTTGCAATAGCCGCGGTCTCCCCCGAGACCGCGGCTGTTCCTTTTCGGGGCCTGTGCAATAAGGATGGGCCGAGGTATTCAGCCCCAAAGGGGCGTTCCATACCAGCCCAGGGCACCGCCCTGGGTACCCGTCCACAGCGCGAATTGAGCCCTGAAGGGGCGGCCCATGCGACCTCGGCGCGAACCTGGGGCAGATAGCTCGCCCCTACAGGGCTCAATCCCATAACTATCCTATTCCCAGGGCGTTGCCCTGGGCTGGTATGGCCGCGCGCCTTCAGCGCTCCAGGCAGACTTCCTTATTGCACAGGTCGAAAAAACGCCCGGAGTTGCCGACTGGCGTATTGCGTCGCGAAGGGACGGGTTGTACACTGCTCATCACTTGGGCGCACTAGGTGGCGGCGTGGCCGCCGCGTGATGGTGCCCGTTGAGGCGCGGTTGGCCAGCGCGACGCGCCCTGCCGCAGAAATGTCACCAGGTTCGTGCCAAGAGTCAGGCGCCCCACAGGAGAACAATCCATGGCAAGACGTTCGTTCACCCTCATCGAGCTCTTGGTCGTGATCGCCATCATCGCCATTCTGGCAGCCATGCTACTGCCGGCGCTGGCCCAGGCCCGTGAGAAAGCGCGCCAGAGCGGTTGTATCTCCAACATCAAGCAAATCGTCCTGGGGCACCAGATGTACGCCGATGATAACGCCGAGATTCTGACGCGCTACTCGGACCACAACAACCTGCCGACCGCCTCCTGCGTCTCGGGCCGTAAGGTCATGTGGTGGACGGCAATCACTCCCTACGTGCCAGACGCCAATGCCTACAAGTGTCCGTCTGCCGCCAGCATACCGCGCGGCATCGGGGTGAACTACAATCATATCCATGCGTGTGGCTGGGTGGGGACTGCCCCGGGTGGCCTTTCCCTGTCGGCGATAGGGGTGCCCGCCGCGGCGATGAGTTCCGCCGACTCGGCCACGCCCCCGACCTCGCCAACCCAGGGGGACATCGTCTACTGTCGGCGCTGCTGGCCCAGCGGCCCGAACTCCCCCGTCATTGACGTCACCAACCGCATCCCGATGGACCGGCACAATGCCAGCGTCAACCTGGGGATGTGCGATGGCCACGTTGAAACTCGCCGCGCCCTGGCTTTGATCCCGCCGGTCAATCCCCCCTCGGGATCGGGAGCGGGCGACGACTTCGACCGCCTCTGGGGCCATCTGTTGAAGTGAGCCGCGGCCCGACGACGGCGCCGACACCCCGGCGGCCCGTTCCGCCCTGGCGGGCACTCGTCAGGGCGGTTTCGTTTTTGGCCAGGCGGCAGGCGTCGGCCCGTGATACTGCGGGCTGGCCAAAGTCGGCGTGGACCGTCGTCGCCAGGCCCGGCTGCCGGAACTGCCGATCTTTAAACCGCCTTGGGCGCTCGTTGAAGTCGCTGGACCATGGCGCTTCGGTGGGGTATGTTCGCCGCATTGCTGTGCCGGGAACCCAGGCGCCGTGTCAGGCTGGTCGGTTCGGCCTGCCGGGATGAAAGAGGACAGACCTCATGGACGAGTTGAGAGTGCTGGTCACGGCGGACATCTGTCCGAACTACGGGCTTGAGGACGAGATTCTGGCGGGAGGCGGGGCCAAGCTCCTGGGGCCGGTGAAGGCTCTCATGGACCGGGCTGACCTGGTCATCGGCAATCTCGAGACCCCGCTTTGCGATCAGGCGACCCCCATTCCGAAGTGCGGGCCCAATTTCATCTGTAAGCCGGCCCTGGCGCCGGTGCTTCGCGATCTCGGCTTTCACTGTCTGACCCTGGCGAACAACCACATCAATGATCAGGGTCCGCAGGGCCTGGAGCAGACCCTGCGCGTTCTGCGCGAGGCGAAGCTGTCCTTCTGTGGCGCCGGCATGACCCATGAAGAGGCCTGCCGCCCGGTCGTGTTCAAGATCAAAGAACGGGCGCTGGCGGTGTTCAACTTCGGCGAAGGTGAGTTTTCGCAGGCCCAGGAGGAGGGGCCAGGCGCGGCGCGGCTCGATCCGTGGTGGCCGGAGCGCAGCATCCAGAACCTGCGCCAGGAGGTCGATCTCATCCTGGTGATCCTGCACGTCGGCAACGAGTATCAGCCCATTCCATCGCAGCTGACGGCGGATTTCTGTCGGCGTATGGCGGCGGCTGGCGCTGATGCTGTGGTGGCGCACCACGCCCACATTCCGCAGGCAGTGGAGTTGTTCGACGGAGTGCCCCTGTGTTTCAGCCTGGGGAATTTCCTCTTTGGCTATCCCTACACCCCGGAGCGCTTCGAGGCCCAGCCCTGCTGGTTCCTGGGTTCGGCAGCCGAGATCGAATTCCCGGTTGGCGAGTGCGCCCGGCTGACGATTCACCCCTTCAAACAGACGGCCAGCCGGGCCTTGGCCGATCTCTCACCCACGGGCCGCGAGGCCTTCGAGAACTACCTGCGGCGCTGTGAGGACATTCTCGTCGACCCGGCCATGCACCAGCGCTTCTGGGAGCAGGAAGCGCGCAATCTCTTCCGCGGCCACCGCAAAGCGCTGCCCAGCGCCCTGCAAGACCTCAACGGCGACGACGCGGCGAAGGCTCACCGGGCGGCGACCATCCTCTATAATCTGGTGCGCTGCGAGGCCCATCACGAGGCCCTCAAGCGCGGCTTCCGGCTGATGTACGAGGGACGCCTGGAGGACGATGCCGCGGCCCAGGCTGAGTTGAAGGTGCTGGCCGATCTCATCCGCCAGTGCTTCGCCGACTGATCCACCTGCAACGCCTGTCCGGGGTGCGCCTGTTTGTTGCCCCTGCGGCTGCGGCGAGCGATCCATCCCGGAGACGTCGACATGAGTGCGCGTAAGGAGTTTAAGGTCACCTTCCAGCCCAGCGGGCGGAAGGTTCATGTCCTGCCCGGCACCCGTATCCTCGAGGCGGCGGCTCGGGCTGGCATCATGCTGCGGAACCCCTGCGGCGGCGCCGGGAGCTGCGGCAAGTGCCATGTGCGGGTCGAGCGTGGCGAGTGTGCCCCGACGTCGGCCTGCCGCACGGTGTTCCCGGCAGCCCAGATTGCCCAGGGCTGGCGCCTGGCCTGCCAGGGCGCCGTCGCGAGCGATCTGGTGATTGAGGTGCCGGCCGAAGCGCTATTTGAGAGCGGGGCGCAGATTCTGATTACGGATTCGGGCGCCAAGGTCCACGGCACGCCGGCGCTGAGCAAGCGGCGGTTCGAACTCAGCGCGCCTGATCTGGCGCATCCGCAGCCCGATCTGGAACGAGTTTGCGCCGCCGTCGGGCCGTGCGAGATGGGCCTGGCAGAGTTGGCCCTCCTGCCTGACCAGCTCCGCGCCACCGCCTTCCGCGGCACCGCCGTCGTCTGCGCGGGCCACCTGCTGGACTGGGAGGCCGGTGACACCACCGGCGAAGCCTACGCGGTCGCCTTTGACTTGGGCACCACGACTCTGGTCGGAACCCTGGTGAACACCGCCGACGGCAGTGAACGCGGGGTCTCGGCGACGCTGAACCCTCAGATCAGCATTGGCGACGATGTGATCAGCCGCATCGCGGCGGCCCGAGAGTCAGCGGACAACATCCGGCGTATGCAGGAGTCGGTGGCGCACGCTTTCAACGGCCTCATCGACCGGTTGTGCCGGGAGGCGAAGGTGCCGCGGGAACGCATCTACGAAGTCAGCGTGGCGGGCAACACGACCATGCAGCACCTGTTCTGTGCTATCAACCCGGCCGCCTTGGGTGAGATTCCCTTTGTGCCGGCCTACCGCGCGGCCCGCCGGGTCGCGGCCCGCGAGGTGGGCCTGCGGATTCATCCCGCTGGCCGCGTCTTCGTCTTCCCCAACATCGGCGGCTTCGTCGGCGGCGACACGGTGGCGGGCATTCTGGCCAATGGCGTGCAGCGCTCGGCGGAGACGCTTCTCTTCGTGGATATCGGCACTAACGGCGAGATTGTCCTGGCGCACCAGGGCCGCCTGCGCGCTACCTCCTGCGCCGCGGGTCCAGCCTTTGAAGGGGCGCGCATCGCCGCCGGCATGCGGGCGGCGGATGGTGCGGTTGACAAAGTGGTGTTCGACGGCGAAGACCTGGTCTGCAACGTCATCGGCGGGCGGCGGATGGTTGGCATTTGTGGTACGGCGCTGATCGATGCCGCGGCCGTGCTGCTCGAGCTCGGGGTGCTGGATCCGACCGGTCGGCTGCTCTCGGCCGCCGAGGCACCGGCGACGGTGACCGCTGCCGTGCGTCGCCGTCTGCACCCGGACGGCAACGAGACCAAGATCATGCTGGGCACGGCGGCGGAGTCGCGTTCGGGCGAACCGGTGTACCTCTTGCAGCGCGACCTGCGCGAACTGCAGCTCGCCTCGGGCGCGATCCGGGCCGCGATCACGTTGCTGCTGCGTCGGGCGGGACTAGTACCGCAGGATCTGCACGGCGTGCTGCTCGCCGGGGGATTTGGCAACTTCATCCGCCGCGAGAACGCCTGTCGCATGGGCTTATTGCCAGCCCTGCCCATCGAGCGCATCCGCTTCGTCGGCAATGCCTCCAGTATGGGCGCCAAAGCCGTGCTTTTATCGCAGGAACTGCGCGCCGAGGCGGACCGGATTGCGGCGACGACCGAGCACGTCGATCTCAGCCTCGATCCGGAGTTCCAGATGGAGTTTGCGATGGCCATGATGTTCCCCGACGGGACGGCCTCCTGAGAGGCGGCCGAAGCGCCATGCCTCAGGCTGGCGAAGCAAGCGCTCTACGCCTATAGTTGCGGGCGCGGAGGCGAGAGCAGGCTTCGGCGCGGGGGTCTGTCACAAGCTGAAAGAGGGAGGTTCTTCATGCGACGCAGGGCGTTCTTCACTCTCATCGAGCTGTTGGTGGTGATCGCTATCATTGCCATCCTGGCATCCATGCTGTTGCCAGCGCTGGCCAAGGCCCGCGAGAAGGCCCGTTCGGTCAGTTGCATCAACCAAGTCAAGCAGCTCGCGTTGGGCTGCATCATGTATTCTGGGGATTGGGAGTTGATGCCACCTTCGTTCATGCCAGGCCAGCCCGCGACCGCGGACCAGTGGAATAAGATCATCGAGCCCAAGTTTGTCAGTAACGCCGCTCTTTACCGCTGCCCCAGCTCGGTCGACATCCCGGAAGGGCAACTCAGCTACGGGTACAACTACACCTACCTTACTTATAACTATCCCGGCCATCCGGTCGCCGGCGGCGCCTATGGCTACTGGGGTTGCCCGCTCGCGGCGATCAAAGTGCCGGCCTCGACCATCCTGCTCGGTGACAGTGGCACGCACTGGAACTCGACCAGCGGCGCGGCGCTGACGTCCATGGCCTACGTCATCAACTCGGGTTTGCCCAACACCAACTACTGTGTCTATCTCAACCACAACGGGTTTGCAAACCTTGCATTCTGCGATGGCCACGTGAGTAGTCAGAGTATTGGCTTTTGTGTCACCCTGTGGAACTTCCAGGTGGACAAGCCCTGAGCGCAGCGCCGAGCCACGGCCCACAGATTTGCCGCCACCCGTAAAGAGGATACCACGCCCATGGCCAGAAAGATCACCCTCAGCGCGTTGGGGCCGCGGCCGATCAACGGCGAACCCTCGCGACCGCACCAGCAGGCCGTCGACGAGATGATCCAGCACTGGAAAGGCCAGCTTGAGCTGGTCTTGCCCGACCGCCCGGACCTGATCGTCGTGCCCGAGGCCAGCGACCGCTATCCGAACTACCCCCTCGAACAGCGCCTCGAGTACTACCGCACCCGCCGCGACCAGGTGCGCGATTTCTTCGCCGGCGTCGCCCGCGAGCAGCACTGCTACGTGGCCTACTCGGCCGCTCGGGAAGTCGCTGACGGAACCTGGCGCAACTCGACCCAGGTTCTCGACCGGGTCGGCAACGTGGCCGGCATCTACAACAAGAACCACCTGGTGGTCGAGGAAACGACCAAGGCCGGCATCCTCTGCGGCAAAGCCGCGCGCTTGGTCCAGACGGACTTCGGCAGCCTCGCCTGCGCGATCTGCTTTGACCTTAACTTCGAGCCCGTTCGCGCCGCCTACAAGGCCCAGCGACCGGACCTGATCGTCTTCTGCAGCATGTACCACGGCGGCCTGATGCAGCAGGTCTGGGCCTACGACTGCCGGGCGCACTTCGTCGGCGCGGTCGCCGGCGCCGAATGCACCGTCATCAACCCGCTCGGCGAGAAGATCGCTCACAGTACCAACTACACCCACTGGATCACGACCCAGATCAACCTGGACTGCACCCTGGCGCACATTGACTACAACAACGGCAAGTTCCGCGCCATGAAGCAGAAGTACGGTCGTGGGGTGACCATCAGTGACCCCGGCTACCTGGGCTGTGTGCTGCTGACCAACGAGATGGAAGGCATGACCATCCGCGACCTGGTGGCCGAGTTCGAGATCGAGTTGCTGGACGATTACTGGGCTCGGGCGCTGCAGCACCGGGCCGAGAACACTGAACCCTGAACGAGGCCAGGCGCCGAGGAGAAAGATCCGCATGTTCACGAAAGAAGGCATCCGCGTCGGCACTCTGGTCAACAAGGGCCAGAAGAACCCTCAGTACATCCGGCAGATTCTACCGTATGGCTTCGAGAGCTTCCAGATCACCTTCTGGAAGACGATTGGCGACACGGATCTCGACCGCCTGGCGGCCGAGGTCAACGAGGTGCTGGCTGGTACCGGTGCCGTGATCAGTTGCGTGGGCATCTTCGGCAATCCGCTCGAGACGCAGCCTGAGGATCTCGAGGCGCTGCGCGGCTGGGAGCGGCTGATCGACAAGGTCAGGCTGTTCAACACCGACATCGTCTGCGGTTTCACCGGGCGGGTGCGGGGCAAGAGTATCGACGACTCCCTGCCGCGCTTCAAGGAAGTCTACGGCGAGCTGACCCGCCGGGCTGCTGACCAGGGCGTACGCCTGGCCTTCGAGAACTGTGATATGGGCGGCACCTGGCAGACCGGCGACTGGAACATCGCCCACACCCCCGCCGCCTGGGAGAAGATGTTCGACGCGGTGCCGGCGGCGAACCTGGGGCTGCAGTGGGAGCCCTGCCACCAGATGGTACACCTGATCGACCCGGTTGCCCAGCTCCGCAAGTGGGCGCCGAAGGTGTTTAACCTGCACGGTAAGGATGCCTCGGTGCTGTGGGATGTCGTCCGTCAGTACGGCGTACATGGCCCGAAGCCCTACATCTTCCACCGCACGCCCGGCTTTGGTGACAGCAACTGGGCGGACATCATCACCATCCTGCGGCAGAACAACTACGCGGGGAGCATCGACATCGAGGGCTGGCACGATCCCGTCTACAAGGGCGACCTGGAGATGACGGGGCAGGTGAGGGGGCTGAACTACCTCAAGGCCTGTCGCGGCGGTGACTATGTGCCCAACCCCGTGGTCTGAAACGGCTGCCGCGGCGTCGGTGCTGGCGGCTGAAGGCACGGTCCGGTCGGTGCTGCACCGCCTGGGCTATCGCTTCCGCCTGCACCGCGCGGAGCTGCCGGGCTGCCCGGAGGTGGTGCTGCCGCGCTGGCGCCTGGCGCTTTTCATTGTTGATTGCGGGCGCCATCCCCACCCGGACTGCACCCGCCCCGTCGGCGCGCTGCCCCCGGCTGAGGTCGGCATCGAGTCGCGCCGTCTGGAGCAGGTCGGCGCTGCCTTGGAGCGCCAGGGCTGGCAGACGCTGATTGTGCAGGCGTGCGATGCCGACGACCTGGAAGCCCTCGGCTACCGGCTGGACATCGCTTTGCGGGGACGGCTCGTATGAGACGCGGTTCTTGCGTCGGTTTCTCTGGCCTGGCCCTGGAAGCCGGGATGGCCGTATCCCGGCCGCGGCATGCGGCCGCGTTCCAGGCTGGCGCCCGGGGGGCTTCGCTGAATCCTAGAGCCTGATTTCCACGTAAGTGCGTAGCTGTACCAAGGAGGGCCGCAGATGTCCACGACCATGAAAGCGCTGCAGATCCTGAAACCCGGTGAGACGGTGTGGCGCGACGTGCCCATTCCCGTGCCGGGTCCAGGCGAAGTGCTGCTCCGCGTCGTGCAGGTGAACACCTGTCCGCAGTGGGATATGCACCTGCTCGATGGGGTGCCCATGTTTGCCGGCAGGGCCATTGCCTACCCCTACACCCCCGGCCAGCCCGGGCACGAGGCGGTCGGTGAGATCTCGGCCGTGGGGCCTGGGGTTGCCGCACTGCCGGTCGGCACGCGGGTGGCCTGCTGGCGCGATGCGGGTCACCAGCGCCCGGGCTGCTACGCCCAGTTCGTGGTGATGAACCAGGACCACGTGCTGCCGATCCCGGCCCAGGTGAGCTGGGATCAGGTCACCTCGCTGGAACTGGCCATGTGCGTGCAGATCTCCTGCGGACAGATCCAGCGTCTGGATGGCATCAAAGGCCGCCGGGTGGGCATCTCTGGACTTGGCCCCGCCGGACTGGTCGCCGTGCAGATGGCCAAGGCCTACGGCGCCGAGAAGGTCTTTGGGGTCGACCCCGTGCCGGCGCGTCGGGAGTTGGCCCTGCGCTGCGGCGCGGATGCGGTCTTCGCGCCCGATGCCGCCGCCTGGCCAGCCGGGCGCGGTGGCGAGCGCTCGGTGTATTCCACCATCGACTGCACCGGACTCAAAGGGTCCATCGAGTTCATGATGGATCGCACCCAGAAGGCGCTGGCCATCTTCGGCGTGCTGCGCGAGCAGGTCAACTTCGGGCCGCAGCATTGGGGCGGCCTCTGGCTGATTGGCTACGAGCCGCATACCGTCGAGGCCGCCAGGCAGGCGCTGGACCTGATCGCGGCTGGCAAGCTCGATCTCTCCGGGTTGATCAGCGTCAAGCTGCCCTTTACGCGCTACAGGGAGGGCATCGAGATGCTGAAGCGCAAAGAGGCGGTCAAGATCTGCTTCCAGCCCTGGGAGTGAGCCGCGCCGCGCCCGGCGTGCTTACCGCAGGAGAAGGTGCCGAATATGACCACTTCCAGCCCTGTGCAGATGACTTGCGCCGCTCTGAGTCCGGGGCCGTCAAGCGTGTTGCCGACGGGGTGCCGCATCCGGGACTATGAGCCCGGTGACGAAGCGGCATGGGTGGCCATCCATCGCCTGGCGGATTTCTACAACCCGGCCTCGCTCGACCTCTTCGAACAGCAGTTCGGCAGTGCGCGGGACGAACTGCCGCGACGGCAGCTTTACCTGCTCGATGCTGCCGGCACGCCCATCGGCACCGCCACCGCCTGGTTCGGGGCGCTCGCTGCCGGTGTGATCATTGGTCGCATGCACTGGGTCGCCATCGTCCCGGCCGAGCAGGGTCACGGGCTGGCCAGGCCGCTATTGTCGGCCGTGTGCCGACGCCTGTTGGAGCTCGGGCACCGGCAGGCGTACCTGACCACGTCCACGGCCCGCCTCCCCGCCATCAACCTCTACTTTGCCTACGGTTTCCTGCCGGATCTGGACCCGCCCGGGGCGAGGGCCGCCTGGGCCAGCCTCAGCGCCCCCGCGGCCACCTCGGACGGCCCTCTCCGCCCCGGCCTGGTCGCCTGGCTGAGAACGCACCTGCAGTAGCCCGTTCGGCCGCGAACCGCGGGTTGCGCCCCATTGGCATAAGCCCAGGCGCCTCTCCAGGGGAGCACGATGGAGAGGCGGTGGGCCGCCACCGCCGCGCCTGCGGTCCGCCGCGCCAAGCCCGAAATGCCGGCCGCCACGTCCTCGCAGTCCAGGTTCTGCCTGGACCCCGATACCCGTCAGCCCCTCGGCTTCATCCTGGGCTCCCCCGCCCCGCCCCAGGCAGCACCCTGGCGGTCGCCGACTTCGAGCCGTTTGCCGGAGAGCTCTTCGACTACAAAAAAGCGACCTGTGCAATAAGGGAGTCCGTCTGGAGCGCTGAAGGCGCGCTGCGATACCAGCCCAGGGCAACGCCCTGGGAATAGGACAGTTAGGGGTTTGAGCCCTGTAGGGGCGAGCCATCTGTCCTAGGTTCGCGCCGAGGTCGTATGGAACGCCCCTTCAGGGCTAAACTGTGGTGTGAACCGGTACCCAGGCGTTGCCCTGGGCGCCCAAAGCGCCCCTTTGGGGCTGAATACCTCGGCCAATCGTAACTACTCAGGTAGGTGGAGAGGGTTCAGGTTGGGTGATGGGATGTGTCCATTGAGAAACCGTTTCCAGAGTCGAAAGCTGTTGCCTTGGTCGTCTGTGAAGAAGTGCGGCGAGGTTCGCGGCGACTCTTCTCATGGATTCCCTTGTATGAGACTTGCAGCATCCTCCTATGACACCAGGCGCTTCCCATTCCGCCCTTTGTCCGCCACCGCGGACGAAGGGCGTTGGAGGGCGCCGCTGCGTCGGCGCCGCGGCGGCCACGCAGGGCCGCCCTCCAGGCGATCCGGCGCGTTCCGGCC
>CAILKC010000398.1 GCA_903834675.1 uncultured Victivallales bacterium
CCCCAACGGGGCTGTGGCTCAGAGCCCAGGGTTGCGGCCATGGTGCCGCTACCCTGGGTCACATGGGGTCATGGTCACCTACCCCAACGGGGTTGCGTCTTGACACCCTGACCCAACCCCGTTGGGGTAGACTGGGTTTGCTGCCTTGCTCACCCAGGGTAGGCCGACGCAGCGGCCAACCCTGGGCTTGGGTACGCAGCCCCGTTGGGGCAGGATACGCAGTTGCACCTGCGCTCGCACCCCCGCCGTCGGGCTGGGAATGCCGACCGCCGTAGGTGGCCGGGAGGGGTGGACGGCCGAGCTACTTCCCGTCCGGGAGGCTGACCAGCAGCAGGGTCCCGCTCTTGGCGGCGACCGTCAGGGTGGCTGCGCCGCCGCTGACCTCGAGAGCCGCCGTGTTCCAGCCGGCGCGGTATTGCGCATCGGTGCGGCCCGCGCTCGGCCGCAGTTCGATCTTGCAGGCGGCGGCGGTGAGGTTCGTGAGGGCCAGCAGCCGTGCGCCGGGCTTACGCCACAGGCTCAACCGCACGGCCGGGTCCGACACGGTCCACTCGCGCTGCTCCCAGAACGGCACAAACTGCGCGCCGCGCAGGCCGAATTGCTGCTGCACGGCCCAGACCTCTTCCACCACCCTCTGGTTGATGCTGCCGGCCCACAGCGGCACGCCATAACTCAGCGCCATGGCTAGACAACTGGCGCTGGGCCCGGGATCCTGCAGTGCCGCAGCGCCGGCCAGTCGGTCCAATTCCGGCAGCAGGAAGGTCGGCACCCCGGTTGAGGTCGAGCTGAACTCAGTACGCCAGGTCCGGTCTGGAATCTCGTCCATGTAGAAGCTCGGCTTGCCGATCACGGCACTGCTGTACTGCTCGCCAGGACACCAGCCGTCGTTGAAGGCATTGAACAGCGAGTACCAATTGCTGTGGGCATGCGAGAAGTAGAGCTTGCCCGCGTCATGGCAGGCCGCGTAGAGGCGCCGGGACAGGGCGCGGTGGGCGTAGAGGGGCCAGGTCCGACCGCTGCGTCCAAAGGCGTCCTTGAAGCCGCAGCCGTGGCGCGCGTTGTCGCAGGAAATAGCGCCATCAATATCGGTGTAGAGGCCACCGCTCCAGTCCTGGCGCAGGTGCTCCTGAGCCCGTCCGACGAGGAAATCGGCGAAGCTGCTGCGGGGGCAGGTCGGCACGATGCTATACGGGGCGTTGTCCGGCAGGCGTTTGTAGCCGGCGAAGGTAGCGCCGTAGGGCTGGTTCCACTCGGCTCGGAAGAAGAGGTACTCTGGCGAGCAGTTGGCGGTGCACTGAGTGCAGGTGTAGGACAGGCTCTCCTTGCCGTCGGCACGCCAGCGATCGACCAAGGCCCGCTGCGCCGCGGGGTCGTACGCCGTCAGCCCGCCGCTGAGCGCCGCGAGCTGCTGCCCCCAGCCGTAGACGAAGAGGTTCGAGCCCTTGAACTGCGGCCCCGAGGCAAAGCGTTGCTCGTAGAGATCGGCGGACAGAGGCCGCACCGGGGTCGGTTGGAGACCGATGGTGTAGCTGATCTCGCCCGGGATGGCGGTCGGGGTGCTGATGAGATGCAGGCGCACGACCACGGCCTCGCCTTCCCGGCGTAGGGTCACAGCAGGCTGATCGGCGCCCGGGCTCCAATTGGCGCTCGACTCCATGAACCAGGCCAGCCCGCGGCGCTCGTTGCCAAGCCAGCCGTAGGGCTCGAAGGCCTTCTCGTCCCAGCTCTTGCCGTCCCAGTCGCGACAGACGGGGTTGCGGTAGTAGCGCGCCACCTCGGCACGGAGGGGGATCTCCAGGGTGAGTTCCCCGAGCTGGGCACCGACGGGCGGCGGGGTCAGGCTGACATCGATACGGATCATGCCGTCAAACTCGATCTGTGTAGTGCTCACCACGCTCAGCGCGCCGACCGTGCCGGTATCACGGAAGCTGACCCGGAACGGCTGCTCCTCCAGCACGGTCGGGCTCTGCCATGCGGCGGGCGCCGCCCCGACCAGTCGGACCGGCGCCGTGAGCAGGGCTTCGCCGCCACTACTCATCTGGGTCGGCAGGGCGCCTGGCAGAGCGACCTCGCCATTCCAGTAGCGCACCGTGGTGCCTTCCCGCCGCAGCGGCGTCCAGGGCGGCAGCACCCGCTCGGCGCGCCAGTCGGTCTGGGCCGGCAACCAAGGCGTCGGCGGCTTGGTCAGTGTGGCGGTGCCGCTGAGCCGAGCCTCGGCAACCGTGATCTCCGCGACGGCGGTGTAGTCGCCATCGGCCCACGCCGGGACCGGCACCCGGACCGCGTTCGCCGTGGACGGCAGCGAGCGCGACAGGAGCTCCTGCCCGTTCGGGGCGCGAACCGTGAGCGTGATGGCGGCGCCTTGGCCAAGCCGCGCCTCCCACTCCGGCGTCAGATGGGCCGGTCGCAGCGTGACGTCGATAGTCTTCGCAAAATAGTCCGGCGTCAGCTCGACCACGAGCTTCGGCACCATGCCGGTGAGGCCCCCGGGGACCTCGGCGCCGTACAGATCGAGGACCTCCTCGTCGCTCAAGGCGTGGTCAAAGACCCGCACTTCGTCACAGATCGTCTGCTCCTGCGGGTCACCCCACTGCGCATTGCGCCAGAAATCGATGGGGCAAATGGTGAAGGAACCCGTCGGCAGCGGCGGCAGCGGCGCGCCGACCAGGCCTTCACCGACGCGCTTGGCGTTGGCATAGAGCCGGACACCAGTGCCATCCCAGGTGGAGACGAGCTGCGTCCATTCGTTGCGCTTGAGCATGTCGACCGGCGCCCCGGCGCGCCAGGTGGCGTCCTGCGGCGTCCCCGCGCCAACCCGGATGTAGTTGAACACCGCCTCGTCGCCGATGGGATAGAGGTAGAGCAGCAGGCTGAGGTCGGGCGCCGGACTGGCCACCAGAAAGTGGCGGAACTTGCCGCTGTGCCCATCCCAGTTCAGCGGCTTTACCCAGATCGAAAACGTGCCCTGCCGGGTGTCGAGATTACCCTTGATCTCGTAGCTGCAGCGCTCGCCGGCCTGCTGCAACAGCCCAGCGCCTTTGACACCCTCGGCGGAGCGCAGGTCGAGACTGGCGGTGAAGGACGATTCCTTCGCCCCGCCAGCGACGTCGGCGGTCGCCGTCAGGGTGTCAAAAGACGCATGGAAGAGCAGCCCCGGCGGCAAGGCGGCAAGCCCGACCGTGGCTGATCCCAGAAGAGCCCACCCCGCCAGTCTGGAGAATGTTCGCATCGTGGTCTCCTGCAAACGCCTGCCGCTTGCCCCTCGCCGACTTGTCACGCCCCATACCATCATATCCAGTAGGCACAGTACCAAGCCTTCTGGTGAGGTGTGGCGTCGCCCGGTGGGTGCCGGGGGGATGCCATGGGTGAGGTAGGATGCCAGGCTGGGAGATATCAGGAATGAAGAAACCGACTGAGGGCGAAATGGTTCTGGCCGTGGCCGACGTCGCTGGGTTTACCAAAGCCTGCCAAGGTAAGTCCGAGGTCGAGGTCTTCGCGACGCTTGACCAGTTCTACGGGGTGGTGGATAAGCTGGTTTCCGCTGCGGGTGGAACCGTGGTCAAGTTCATGGGGGACAGTGCGTTCGTGGTCTTTCCTGTAGGCAAAGCCAAAGAGGCGCTTGCCGCCCTGCAGGACTTGAAGAGCACAACGAGCGACCTGTGGGTCGGGTTTGGCGCAGCCTGTCACCTCCGTGTACACGCGCACGTCGGGCGGGTCGCCAGTGGCCCGCTGGGAGCGGAGCAGAGGTTTGACGTGGTGGGCAGGGCCGTGAACGACCTCTTCCGGATGCCGTGGGACGGGCCGGAATGCTCAGAGGCGTTGAGGAAGATCGACCTGTGCGATAAGGGAGTCCGCCTGGAGCACTGAAGGCGCGCGGCGGCGGCCCATCCCTATTGCACAGGTCGCAAACAGGAGCAACAGGACTACTGGAGGCTACGCCCGTGAGAGACCACTACGATTTCGCCAAGATGCAGTCCCGCAAGAACCCGTACGCGAAGTACCTGAAACAACCGGTGACCATGCGAGTGGACCGGGAAACGGTCGACTACTTCAGGCAGATGGCGGAGAAGACGGGGATCCCTTACCAGACCTTGATCAATCTCTACCTGCGGGACTGCGCCCAGCAGCGGCGCCAGCTCGACCTGCAGTGGGTCACCTGATGGGTAGCAGGACCAGTCGCTGAGGCTGAGCCCGCGGGGAGTGGGTCCGCACCGCCCTGGCCGAGAGGGCGCCCTGAGCGCCGGCCCTCAGCCGCGGCGCAGGGCGTCGACGACGTGCAGGCGCGCGGCCCGGAAGGCCGGCAGGAAGCCGCCCACGAAGCCCATGGTCACGGCCACCAGCACAGCCGTAATCAGGATGCGCGGCGTGATCTCGAAACGGAAGGTGGTCTCCGCAAACGTGCTCCAGTTCGTCGTGCCGGTGGTCATGCCATGGAACGGCAGACTCAACAGGCAACCCAGCGCCGCGCCCACGAGTGACAGCAGGATCGCCTCGAGGATGAACGATAGCCAGACGGCCGCCGGCGCAAAGCCGAGGGCCAGCAGGCAGCCAATCTCGCGCTGGCGCTGGCTGACCGCGGCGAACATGGTGTTCATCGCGCCGACCATCGCGCCGACCGACATGATTGCGGTCAGGATGGCCGACAGGACCATGATGACGTCATGCATGAGCTTGGACTGCTTCACGTAATAGGCGGCTTCTGACACGGCCTCGAGCGTGCGCAACCGCGGGTCAGCCTCCAGGGCCTTGGCAACTGCTTTGAGCGCCACGGCGGGATCGCCAGCGGCCCGGAAGAGCACGGAGGAGAAGAGGCGCTGGCGCTTGAACGCCGCCTGGTAGGTCTCGAGGTCGAGCCAGACTTCGGACTCCAGCGCGCTGCCCTCGGCCGAGAACACCCCGACGATCGGCCAGCGCTGACTGCCGGCCTCCAGGGTCTGTCCCAACCGCAGGCCATCGAGGTGCCGCGACAGGGCCACGCCCACCACGGCTTCGCTGCTACCCGGTGCGAGCCAGCGTCCGGCCACCAGTCGCACGCCGTGATGCACGCTGGCCGAGAGCGGTTGGGTACTGCGGAGGGTGAGGTTGGCCTGGCGGCCGTCACGGCGCTCGCGACCGATCACCAGCGCTCCCTCACTCACGCACAGCGACCGTCCCGCCGCGTCGCGGGCGATCCAGGGCAGAGCCGCCAGCACCCGCGCATCTTCGCGGAAGATCTGGCTGCCCAGTTCGGCTTCCGAGCCTTTGCGCAGCACGATGAGGGTGCCGGGACTGCCAGCGGTCGCGACCGCGTGGCGCAGGCCTTCTGCCATCGACTGCAGGAAGACCAGCACCAGCACCACCAGGGCAATGCCGCCAATGGCCATCGCCGAGGCGCTCTTGCGCACCAGCATACTGCGCAGACTGTAGGTGAGCGGCAGCACCATCGGTCACACACTCCGCAGCGCTTCGGCAGGTCTCAACCGCAGGGCGGCCAGGCCCGGGATGAGCCCACTCACGACTCCGGTCAGCACCGCGATCCCAAAGGCGCTCAACAGTGCCAGACCGGGAATCTGGAAGATCGGGAAAAAGTCGGGTTTCGGGTTCCACTTGGCCAGGTTGATCAAGGCGTACATGCTGCCGGCACCGAGGAAATAGGCCAGCAGGCTGATCACCACCGCCTCGCCGACCAGCAGGCCGAATACCCGCGCATCGGAGAAGCCCAGCGCCTTCAGCACTGCCATCTCGCGCGTCCGCTCGCGGCCACTCATCATCATGGTGTTGGCCGAAACCAGCAGCATGGTGAAGATCACAACCGAGCCGATGAAGCGGAAGAGCAGCTTCAGGTTTCCGATCAGCGAGATGAACTGCAGGTTGAACGCCTTCTCGCTCATGGTCCGGGTCGGGTAAGGGCTGTTGGCAAAACGGCGGTCGATGGCGGCGGCGACCTCGGCATGGCGCTCGGCTGCCGTCAGGCCGACCATGTAGAAGCTGGCCAGACCTTTCGCGATCGAGCGGGTCTCGTCGAAGTAGCGATGGTGGAAGAACATCAGGGTGGGGTCGAAGGTCTCCGTGGCCGGCGTGTAGATGGCCCGGAGGGTGAAGGGCCAGGGCGAGTTGTCGCGCGTCGGCCAGATCGCGGCGCTCAGCGAGAGGCGGTCGCCGACCTTCTTTCCCAGGCGCTTGGCGGTGGCGCAGCCGAGCAGGCACCCGGCGCGGTCCCGCAACAAGGCCGCCACCTGCTCGGGCGGCACCCGCATCTCCGGGTACAGGCGCAGGTAGGCTTCCAGGTCGACCGCAAAGTTCGGGAAGAAGGCGCGCTGCTTCTCGCCGCCGGGCAGCGGTTCCTCGTAGAGACCGCCGAACCAGGTCCCCACGGCCAGGTCGCGCACGCCGTCGATCTGGGCGATCTGCGCCCGGTACGCCTCGGGCAAGAGGAAGGCCAGCGATTCCTTGTGCTGTACGACCAGGCGGGCGGCGCTGGCCATCTCGACCCCCGCGCCAAACGCGGCCTGGAGCGCGGCCAGCAAACAGAACAGGGCCAAGGCGATGGCCGTGCCGAGGATGGTCAGGCCGGTACGGGCCGGGGCACGCCAAAGGTTGGACCAGAGCAGTCTCATCGCCGCGATTCCCGTTGCAGGACGCCCTTCTCCAGATGCAGTTCGCGCCCGGCAAATTCGGCGACGTGCGGATCGTGGGTGACGATGATGATGGTCTTGCCAAACTCCTCATTGAGACGCTTCATGAGCAGCAGGACATCGTGCGCCGCGGCGGCGTCGAGATCGCCGGTCGGTTCGTCGGCCACCAGCAGTTGCGGATCGCAGGCCAGGGCCCGGGCGATCGCCACGCGCTGCTCCTGTCCGCCGGAGAGTTCGGACGGGCGGTGGTCCATGCGGTCCGCCAAACCGACGCAGCGCAGGGCCGCTTCGGCATGAGCGCGCCGTGCCGCGCGGCTCAGCGGCTGCAAGCTCAGGGGCAGCTCCACATTCTGCCGGGCGGTCAGGACAGGCAGAAGATTGAAGGACTGGAAGACGAACCCGACGTGGTCGGCACGCCAACGGGCCAACTCGCGGGAGCTCAGCGCCGCCAGATCAAGACCGCAGACACGGACCTTTCCCGAGGTCGGGCGGTCGAGCCCGGCCAGCAGATTCAGTAGCGTCGTCTTGCCCGAGCCCGAGGGACCCATGAGCGCCACAAACTCACCCGCCTCAAGGCGCAGGGTGACGTGGTCCAGGCAGCGGATGTCGTTGCCACCTTTCCGGTAAATCCGGGTCACGTCCTCGATCTCGACGATGGGGGGCATCTCAGCGGCTTCCTTCCAGGCGCCGGAGCCGCACCCGCTGGCCGTCGCGCCGCAGCGCCGCGGCGCCCTCGACCACCAGGGCGACGCCCTCGTCCAGGCCGGCGCTGATCTCGACCCGCTCCCCGCGCCGGGCCCCGAGCGTGACCGGCACCCGCCGAACGCGGTTGTCGCTCACCGTCCAGACGCAGGGCTGGCCCGCCTGCGTCACCAGCGCGGTGGCGGGAACCGAAATCGGGTCGGGCTGGACTCTCTCTTCGGCGCCGACCGGCGCCTCGGGCGGCAGAAACTTGACCCGCACCGCCATGTCGGTCAGAAAGCGCGGGTCCACGGCGCGGAATGCGACCCGCACCTTGACCGTCGCCTTGGCGCGGTCCACCCGCGGCAGGAGGCGCTGCACGCTGCCGGGGAAGACCTCGCCCGGCAGCGCGTCGACGCTGATGCGGGCGCGCCCGCCGGGTTTGACCCGGGCCAACTGGCTTTCCGCCACATCGACTTCCGCCTGCATCGAGGCCGACTCGACCACCGTGACGATGGCGCCCTTCGCCTGGGTGCCGCCCACACTGAGCGGCGCCACGATCTCGCCCTCTTCGGCGATGCGCTCGATCACGACCCCCGCAAAGGGGGCGCGGATGTAATGGTCTTCAAGCCTGGCGCGCAGGGTCTGCGCCCTGGCCTGCGCCGCCAGACGGGCGGCGGCGACGACACTCTGGCCGGCGCGAGCCGCCCTCACCTGGGCTTCGGCGGCCTTGACCCCATTCACGGCCGCCGCCGCCCGCGCCTTGGCGACGGCCAGCCGGGCCACGCCTTCCTTGGCGGCCTGCTCGGAGGCCGTGAGACGGGCCTGGGCCAGGCGGACTTCGGTCTGGCGGTCATCCGCCCGGTTCGCCTCGATCGAGCCGGATTGCAGCAGCAGCGCATCGACCCGCTGGCGGCGGACCGCATCCTCCAGCGTCACCTGCGCCTCGCTCTGCCGCGCCGCGACCGTCTGTACCGCAGCCTCGCCCGCGGCCACCTCGGCCGCGGCCTGCGCCCGGCCATCCTGGGCTTGCGCCACCTGCGCTTCGGCCTGAGCGCTGCCAGCCTGGGCCTGCTCGATCACCGCCTCAGCCCGCACCACCTCGGCGTCGGCTTCGGCTAGCAGTGCATCCAATTCGCGGTGGTCGAGTTCCGCCAAGAGCTGATCCTTCTCCACCACCGCGGCCTCGCGGACCAGGAGTCGGGCGATCCGAGTAGTGTACTTCGCGGCGACCGTGGACTGGCGGTCAGCCACGATGTAGCCCGCGGCACTGAGTTCCGCCCACGCCGGGTCGCCCTCGGCAACGCCGGCACGGATGGCCGTCGCCACCGCCACCCGTGGGGGCAGCAGAAAGACCCGACCCAGCAACAGCGCCAGCACCACGCCAGCCACCCCCAGCCAACCCCACCAGCGCCCGCGGCGGACCGGTGCGCTCGAACCCGCACGACGGTCGATGCGTAGCGATGTCAATTCCGCGGAATCGGCCATGAAGGACTCCTGAAGCGCACCGCGGGACGGACTCGCGTCGCCTCGTCATCATCTCTGTCTGCAACCGGCAAACCGGGAGGAACTCGCCTTGTGGACATGAACACGCAGGCTCTGAATCTATGCGGCTGACGCCTGCAGGTCAAGGAGGGTTGGACCGCAGGGGCGCAAGTCAGCTCCGTAGGGGTTTGCTGGTATGAGACTTGCCGCAACCTCCTATGACACCAGGCGCTTCCC
>CAILKC010000399.1 GCA_903834675.1 uncultured Victivallales bacterium
CAGGAGCAGGTAGACCGGGTTCCACCAGGCGTAGAAGAGGTGCGATGCGGCGAATAACCAGTAGACGCTGAAGCGGCTGCCGCGGGTTGGCACGTAGACGGCGTACACGATCAGGAAAAAGACCGCAAAGGTCCAGGTGTGGAACAGCATCCGACAGTCTTCCTCAGCCGCTTGACGACACCCGTTGGCAGCCGCAGCAAAGGCGCCAACATAGGGGTGGTCCACGGGACCTGCAACCGGCGCCGTGCCGGCGGCAGGGCGGTTTCGAGAAAGAGACCCCGCGGGATCCGGCAGGCGTCTCCCCTGACCCCCTTGTATGAGACTTGCAGCAACCTCGTAGGACACCAGGCGCTTCCCATTCCGCCCTTAGTCAGCCGCGGCGGACTAAGGGCGTTGGAGGGCGCCGCTGCGTCGGCGCCGCGGCGGCCACGCCGATTCGATAGGCTCAAGGTCTGCGACAGGGCCGCCCTCCAGGCGATCCGCCGCGTCCCGGCCGGATCGGAATAGGAACCGCGTTGGCAAGTCTCATTCCGGTATGTCCGGCCACAGCCGGGGGCTGGGCTGAACCCTGAACCCTGTTTTCCTCTCCGCCATTCTCCCTGTCCGTCTCCTCCAGTCGCCGTTTCCCCGTCTCCTCCAGTCGCCGTTTCCTGAACCCCAGGGACCCGAGTAGTCACCACCTACGGAACTGACCTGCGCCCCACCCCCTTGCCGGATAGCTCCGGGGCAGGTATCTTCTCCACAGCCTGGAGGCCAGCCTGCGCCGACCCTCGCGATAAGGGCAATGGCGGTCGGCGACCCCCACCTGTTGGAGGGAGACACACGCATGCTACGCCGAGACGATCTGTTGGATGCCGGTTCGCCGGCGGGCCTCGAGGTCTGGCAACTCACGACGGAGGCCGTCTCGAGTTCCCACGTCTACATGGAGGCACAGATATTCACGCCCGACTCGCGACGCTTCCTGCTGCACCGCTCGGCCCACGCTCACGGCAGCGACAGGAATGACCCCGAGCACCGCTATCTGCTCTGCGACCTGGAGAACCACGGCGAACTGGCCCCGATCACCCAGGAGACCGGTGCCACCGCGCCCTCGGTCAGCCCGGACGGCCAGTTCATCTACTATTTCAGCGACCGCACCGGCCTGCGTGACGGCGCTCTGACGCTCAAGCGTGTGCGTCTCGACGGCACCGACCGGCTTGAGATCGCCTGTGTCCCCTGCCCCATCGTCGGCTTTCCTGGCGGCCCAACCCACATCTACCCACTGTCCACCATCTCCGCCGATGGCACGCGCCTGGCCACGGCGGCGTTCCTGGGAGATGGGGTGATGGAGAACGCCCCTTACGGGCTACTCGTCTTTGACCTACGGACCGGGGCTGCCGAGGTGGTCCTCTCCGGCTCGAGTTGGTGCAACCTGCACCCGCAGTACTGCCGCTCGCCGCGCGGCGCCGCGGTCCGTGACATCCTGGTGCAGGAGAACCACGGCTGCGCCTTTGACGCCAGCGGCACCGTGACCACACTCGTGTCTGGGCTGGGTGCCGATATTCACATCATTCGCGACGACGGCAGCGACTTCCGCACCATGCCCTGGGGCCGCGATGGCAACGAGTTCTGCCAGGGGCACCAGTGCTGGCGCGGACGCTCCACCTGGGCCATCACCAGCACCGGCACCCACTCGCCGAGCGAGGCGCAGTTGATCGAGGGCAGAGCCGGCGTCGAGGCGGGCCACCTCGGCCTGGCTTCCCCCGGCGCCTGCCGCAATGACCTGTCACGCTCCTGCGACAACCCGCACTTCTACCACTTCGCCACCGATATCGCTGGACGCCGGCTCATCTCGGATGCGCGCCACCGCGACGGCACCGACGGCCTCTACCTATTCGAACTCGGCCGGGCGGGGCGCTCACCCCTGCGCCACGGCCAGAGGCTGCTCCGCCCACGCTCGACCTGGAACAAGACCTGCCATGTGCATCCCTTCCTCTCGCCGGACGGCCGCACCGGCTTCTTCAACTCGGATGAGACCGGGACCATGCAGGCCTACATGGTGCGTGGGTGGCGTTGAGACGCCGTCTGCTGGAGACCTGAATATGACTCCTATTCGTATGCTTAAGATGCTGGCGGTCGGAGCCCTGATGGGCCTGGCAGCCGCGTCGGCGCAGCCCCCGCGCTGGGAACCGCTCCGTTTCGAGGCCGAGACCTACAGCGGCCCCACCGACGCCTGGGCGCAGGACAAGACCCTGCCCGGCAAGTGGAACCTGTGGACGACGGACCCAGCCGGAGACAAGGTCTGGTCAGGCGGCCGCGTGCTGCAGGCGACCGCGGTCGAAACCGACCGCAGCACCCCCGAGGAGGGCGCCCCGGCGCTGCACACCGTCATCCGCAACGTCCCCGCCGGACTCTACGACGTCGAGGTCAAGGTCGCTCGGACCGTAGCGGTCTCAACCGACGGAACCTCCTGGCAGCGCTTCACCGGCGGCATCCTACAGCGCGGCCTCCGCATCGAGGGGACCTATGAGCTTTGGGTGGATGACCGCTATGCCCACGTGCCTCCCGGCCCCTGCTACTACGACTGTGTCGTCCTGCATCCCGTACCGCCACTCGAGCAGGGCCTGCACAACCCAGGCTTCGAACTCGGCGCCGTGGACCAGTCGGTGGGCTGGCATTTCAGCGCCGCCGGCGGCGCTGCCACCGCGGTTATCGAGGACTCAAGTCGGCCTGGCGCTGGACGTTGCCTACGCCTCCGTGACCCGGGCGAGCTGAACCCCTACCACGGCGGCTATAATTGGTCCCTGCGCAACCAGGCCGCGCTGCCGGTCCAGCCTGGCCAATCCTGCGTCATCCGCGCCTGGGTGCAGGCCGAGAGCAACGCCCTGCTGCTGATTGCGGTCGAGGGCTGGCAAAACGGCACGCGCGTCACCCGGCAACTCGGCTCGGCCCATGCTTCCGGTGCCTCCGAGTGGCGCGAGATCGCAACCTCGTTCACGGTGCCGCCAGGCATCGAGGCCCTGGCGGTCCTGGTGCAGGGCAAGTCCGCCTGTGATCTGCGCTTGGATGACCTGGCACTGACGGTCGGGACCCTGGAGCGGGCCCCCCGGCCAAAAGTCCAGGGCTGGGCCTGGGAGCGCCTCAAGGAGCCCCTCGACCGCGGACTGGTGGCCGTGCCCTGCGCCGCGGGCGTCTACCTCTCCTGGCGCCTCCTCCCAAGTGATCCCCGCGGCGCGGCTTTCGATATCTACCGCCGCCAGGGAGACCAGGCGCCCGTGAAGCTCAACCAGGCCCCCATCGAGCGCACCAGCGACTTCCTTGACGCGCACCCCCTCACCGCCTCCGAGCCCGTCTATACGATCCGCCTGCGCCAGGCCCTCAGGCGCGACCTCGAGAGCCCGCCGGCAGTCTGGTGTAACACCGAACGCGGCCTTGGTTTCGTGCGAATTCCGCTGGCCGAAGCTGTCCAACCCAGCAAGGCGGGCGTCGGCGACCTCGACGGCGACGGCCGCCTGGACATCGTCATCAAGTACCCCGGCCATGCGGTGTGGTGCTGGAACGAAGCGGGTAAGGACCGCTGGGAACGCTCGCCAGACACCTACAAGCTCGAAGCCTACAGCGCGGACGGGCACCGACTCTGGCGCAACGACCTCGGCTGGGGCATCGAGCAGGGCCTATGGTATTCCCCTTACCTGGTCCACGACCTCGATGGCGACGGCTGCGCCGAAGTGGCCGTGAAGACGGCCGAGGGGGACCCCCGCAATGCGGAGGGCCGCGTGGTCAGCGGCGCCGAGTGGGTCTCCATCTGGAACGGCCGCACCGGCGTCGAGATCGCCCGCGCCCCCTGGCCGGACCGGGAAGGCTTCGAGAGCTATGACCACTTCTGTCGACATTACCTCGCGCTAGCCTACCTCGATGGCAAGACCCCCTGCCTGCTGGTGCAGCGCGGCAACTACGGCCGCATGGTCGTCGATGCGTACCAATTGCGCGCCGGAAACCTCGAGAAACTCTGGCGCTATGACAACCAGAACTACGGCGGCGTCTGGTGGGGCCAAGGCGCCCACTACACCCAGGTCGGCGACCTCGATGGCGACGGGCGTGACGAAGTCGTCCTCGGCAGCGCCGCCATCGACGATGACGGATCCCCGCTGTGGTCGGTCGGCAAAGGCCACCCGGACTATGTCTTCATGGGCGACCTGGATCCCGGTCACCCCGGCTGGGAGGTCTTCCTGGGAATCGAACCACCCCAGACACGCGGTGGCAATATCTGTCTCGATGCCGCCACCGGCCGGACCCTGTGGGAGCTGACCGTGCCCACCAACCACGTCGGCATCGAGGGCATGTCTTCAGACATCGATGCCACCTCGGCCGGCCTGGAGTCACAAGCCTTGGATGTGAACGCCGAAAAAAAGCCGGCCCGCGCCTGGCTGTGGAGCGCGGACGGGCGCCTCCTGCGCGAGGGCGAGCGGGCCATCGGCACCCCCTGGACCGCCTGGTGGGACGCGGACCTGCAGCGCGAACTCATCCACGGCGCCATCGCCGACTTCGACGGCAGCCCCCTCACCGACCGCCTTACCGGTAGCGTCCTGCTGGTGGCCGACCTGTTCGGCGACTGGCGCGAGGAAATCCTCTGCGCCAGCGCCGGCGAACTGCGCCTCTACACCACCAGTATTCCTGCCACCGACCGCCGGGTCACCCTGTTGGCTGACCCGCTGTACCGCAACGGCGTCGCGCTCTACTCCATGGGCTACCCGCAGGTGCCCTTAACCTCGGCCTGCCTGGAGGCAACCTCGCCCGGGCTGAACCTGACCGCGCGGCGCGGTGAGGATAGCGCGCTCGCCTGCCGTGTGGTCGTCTCTGCCGCCCGCTCCGCGGCCCTGAGAGGCCGACTCATCCTCAAAGCCACGCCAGGCACAACGCTGCCCGCTACGGTGGACGTGACTCTGGCAGCCGGCGAGCGGCGGATCTTCGACATCGCGTTGGCCGAAGTGCCCCCAGCAACGCCCGCCATCACCGTCGAGGCCCGCCTGGACGCGGGCGATACGCTACTCACCGCCCAAATCGTGGTCGAAGACCGACGCCCACGCCTCGGCGTCGCCACCGCGGAGGCCGAAGCGTTCGCAAGCCAAGCCGGCGGCGAGGTCAGGATACGGGACGCCAAGGACAAGCCTGGCGTCCACGGCGGCAAGTGCTTCTCACACTGGTTCACCGCGGGCCACTGGCTGGAGTGGACCCTCACGGCGCCCAAAGGGCGCTACCACCTCGCCCTGCGCTACTGCGCGGGTGCAGACGTCCTGCGCACCCTCTCGGTGAACGGCCAGACTCTGCCGCCACAACGCTTCCGCGGCACCGGCGGCTTCGGCGAAAACGGCGACGAATGGGACACGCACATCGCCAGCGCTGCCGCCGACGCCGCCCTCGTGCTGGAGTCCGACGGCACCCCCGTCACGGTCCGCCTCACCGCCCCGGGCGGCGATCTCGGCGTGAACCTCGACTACCTGACCCTACTCCCGGCGCCGTGACCTCATCGCCTTCCGCCCACCGGCGTAGCCCACCACCCTCACCTGCGGCCGTCAAGAGTCATCACGTGGGCGTAGGCCAGAATGCGCTCGTCCGCGGTGACCAGCGTCAGCCCGTGCCGAATCGCTGTGGCAACGAGAATCCGGTCGGCCGGATCCTTGTGGAACTCGCCCGGTAGGGCGTAGGCCAGCGCGGCGATGTCATGAGTCACGTCCAGACTTCCCAGCTTCAACTCCGCCAGGCTGCGCCGGACCCAGGCGTCCAGCATGCCTTTCACGGTGATTCTGCCAACCGTCATCAGTTGGCCGATCTCAAGCGTGGAAAAACTGCTGACCATCACCTCATGGCCAGGCTCCTCAAGAATACCGCGACAGGCCGTTCCCAGCTTCTCCGGAAGTTCGGCCATCCACAGCCAGACATGGGTGTCGAGGAGGTACTTCACCTGAGAGACTCCCAATCCCCCTCGAATCCGGCATGGACAATGTCGCCGAGGATCATTACTTCACCGCGAGAAGCCCCCAGTTGGCGCCGCAGGCGAGAACTCTCAACCAGCGGCACGATCCTAGCCAACGGTCTGCCGCGCCGCGTTACCACCACGGATTCGCCGCCGGCCTGAACCGCATTGAGCACTTCCACGCAGCGAGCCTTGAACACCGAAATCAGCATCTCTGTCATACCGTGCGTCTCCTGTGGGATAACCAGTATAACATAACATGGTCCGCTCGTATAGTCTAGTTGGTCAACTTGCCTGGCGTACCTCGACTCCCAAAACGCATCTTTCCACCGTCACTCCGCCACCGTCAACGCGGCGCGCTGACGGTAGGGCGTCGGCGACTCGGGGGCAGCGGTGGCGTAGATCTGCCGGTACAGCGCCTCAAACTCGACCAGGGTCGACACCGAACTAACACTCGCCCGTAGAGGCCGCGGGTAACCGCGCCCGCAGAGATAGGCCAGGATAATCTTGCGGCCCTCGCGCAGCGCCGCACTCTCCCCGTACAAGGAGACCATACCCTCGATGTGGTCCCGCAGCTCCTCACACACCAGTGCGTGACTCGGCGGCTGCGCCTTGGCATCCCGCAGCTCCCTGAATATCCAGGGGTTGCCGATCGCTCCCCGCGCCACCATCAACGAAGCGCAACCTGTGGCGGCCGCCAGCCGCAGGCCATCCTCCCGCGAGAAGATCCCACCATTGGCGGTCACGGGGATGCCTACAGCCTCGCGCACCGCCCGGATCGTCCCGGCGGCCACCGGCCCCGCATAGACGCGCTGCCAAATCCGACCATGGATGGTAAGCGCACAGACCCCCGCGCCCTCAAGTCGGCAGGCGAACGCCACCGTCAGGCCAGCGTCCTCTTCCGACAGGATGCGCAGCTTCACACTGACCGGGCGATCTGGGCACTGCCGCCGGACCGCATCCACGCAGCGTAGCGCCAAGTCAGGCGTCAATGGCAGCGCAGCCCCCGCTCCCCTGCCGGTCACCTTCCTGACCGGGCAGCCCATGTTGATGTCCACGCGGTCAAAGGGCAAAGTGTAAAGCTGGGCTGCGGCTCGCTCCAGCATTGCCGGATCGCTGCCCAGGACCTGCACCCCCAGCCACTCCTCATCCTCGCCTCGAGCGAGGATCTCGCGGTTGTGGCGGTTGCCATAGGCCAGAGCGCAGGCGTCAATGAGCGGCGTGAAGGCAACCCGGCAACCGTACCGGCGGCAGCTGCGCCGGAAGGCCACGTCGCTGTACCCCGCAAGCGGGGCCAGAAGCCACTGCTCGGTGTTGGCAGCGTCCCTACTCATCGGTGCATACCCTGAATAGAAACGCCGCGCTTCCTGACCCGCAGGTCGGAGGCGCGGCGACGGCGGCGCTAATAGTGAAAGTACGGGCGAACGCTCCCGTCAGCGCCCCCGGCGGCTGCGCAGATGGCCCTTCTTCAAGAAGCCATCGTAATGCCGGGACAGCAGATGCGTCTCAACCTGGCGCATCGTGTCGAGCATCACGCCCACAATGATCAGCAGACTGGTGCCGCCAAAGAACTGCGCAATCATAGAGGGAATGCTGAACTTACGGGCCAAGAACATGGGAAAAATCGCCAGGAACGTCAGGAAAAGCGCGCCAGCAAACGTCACCCGAGTCATGGTGTTGTCCAGGAACTCGGCGGTGGGCTGCCCGGGACGAATGCCGGGAACGTACCCACCACGCTTCTGCAAATCGTCGGCGATCTGAATCGGATTGAACTGATTGGCCACCCAGAAGAAGGAGAACAACAGAATCATGCCTGCGTACAGGAACATGTACCGGTAGTTGCCGTAGCCAAACCACGGCCCCACCACCGCGTTCACTGACGGAAAGATGCGCAGGACCATGCCGGGCAAACTCAGGATGGCCCCCGCAAAGATGATCGGCATCACCCCGGAGTAGTTGATCCGCAGAGGCAAGTAACTGGTGGTCCCGGCTGCCACACCGCCACGACCAGACGTCCGCCGCGCATAGCGAATCGGAATCTTCCGGTGGCCCTGGGTAATGGCCACCGTCGCGCCACACACCAGAAAAAACATGGCCAGCATAATCATCACGTGGATCACCGTGATCTGGCCGCCGGCTTGCCACAGCCTGTACAGGCTCGCCAGTGCTTGGGGCAGGCGCGCTACGATGTTCACCGTAATGATGATGCTCGCACCGTTGCCGATGCCGCGCTCCGTGATCACCTCGCCCAGCCACATGATGAACATCGCGCCGGCCGTCAGCGTGATGACCGTGGTAATCATGAACGCCGGCCCCGGATTCATGACGATCCGCCCACCGCCCTGAATCCCAAGCGCATCCGGCCGCATCATCGCCGAAGCAAAGATCGTCCCTTGGATCAGGGAGATCAAAATCGTGACATAGCGGGTCAACTGGTTGAATTTCTGCCGACCCGACTCGCCCTCCCGTACCATCTTCTCGAGAGCCGGAATCACCGGCATCATCAACTGCATGATGATCGACGCCGAGATATACGGCATGATCCCCAGCGCACCCACCGCAAACTGCTCCAAGGCGCCGCCACTGAAGAGGTTGAACATGTCCAGGACGCCACCCGTACCCCCCTGGTTGGAGCGCCGGAATAACTCGGCTAACACCTCGGTGTTGACGCCCGGACAAGGAATGTTTTCGGTCAGGCGGCACAGGGCGACAAGCCCCGCGACAACCAAGAGCTTTGCGCGCAGCTCCGGAATCTTCCAGCTATTGGCATAGGCGGAGAGCATGAACGGGGTCCCTCGTCTCTTTCCTCGTGGTCACTCCCGGCAAAGCCGGTTGCTGACCGCGGTCGCCAATCATACCGTAAGGCAAGCCCCACCAGCCGCCTCAATCTTGCGGCGGGCGCTGGCGCTGAACTTCTCGGCGTGGACCGTGAGAGCCTTGGTCAGTTCGCCGTCACCCAAAACCTTCAGGGGCGAATCCAGCCGACTGATGAAACCCAAGGACTTCAAGGCTTGCTTATCTACCTGCGTCCCCGCCTGGAAATTCGCCTCCAGGTACTCCACGTTTACCACCAGGTAGGTGGTGTGGTTGGGGTTGTCGAACCCCCGTTTCGGTAGACGCCGGAACAGGGGAATCTGACCACCCTCGAAGTGCGGGCGGTAACGCGTCCCCGAGCGCGCCTTGGCACCCTTCTCACCACGGCCGGCAGTGCGTCCGCTGCCGGAGCCGTCACCGCGCCCGACCCGCTTGCGGACGGGACGCCTGAACGTATTGCTGAGCGCTTGTAACTTCATCGTTAGCCTCACACCCTCAAAAAGGCCTTACAAAGACGCGACGTCACGCTTGGCAAGGATCTCGTCCTTCGTGCGCAACAGCGAAATGCCGCACATCGTGGCCTTGACCACGTTCACCGGGTTCTTGGAGCCCAGGCTCTTGGCGAGAACATCCTTCACGCCACCCAGTTCCAGAACGGCACGCATACCACCCCCGGCGATCACCCCCGTGCCACGCGTGGCGGGGCGCATCAGCACCCGGCTGCCGCGAAAATCCGCCTGCACCTGGTGCGTCAGGGTCTGGCCAAACATCGGAATGCCGATCATCGACTTGCGCGCCTGCTCGCTACCCTTGCGGATAGCGTCGGCCACTTCGTTGGCCTTCCCAAAGCCGACGCCCACGCGACCCTTACGGTCACCCACCACCACCAGCGCGCTGAAGGCGAACCGACGACCGCCCTTAACGACTTTACTGCAGCGGTTAATGCTGACCACGCGCTCTTCGAACTCGCCCCCGTCGGCTGCGGGCCTGTCACTTCTCTGATATGCCACGGATCAAACTCCCATCTTGGTTGCCCGGCTGGCCTGCCGGCAGGCTGGGCCGGCTGGTCGTCGCAGCACGACCCATTTCCGCTCAGAACTCCAGGCCTGCTTCACGGGCGGCAGCCGCCAGAGCTTTAACTCGGCCGTGGTAGGTGAAACCCCCGCGGTCGAACACAACCGCCTTGATCTGCGCCGCCAGAGCCTTTTCCGCGATCATCTTGCCCAGCGCGGCGGCCCCCGCCACATTCGTGGTCTTCAGCGCCGTCTCACGGAAGGCCGGGGACAGCGTACTTGCCGAGGCCAAGGTATGGTGCTTCGTATCGTCAATCAACTGCACGTAGAGGTGCTGTGACGAACGGAAAACCGCCAGGCGCGGCCGCTCGGCCGTCCCTACTACCTTGCGCCGCAGCCGCCAGTGTCGGCGCGCCCGCGCTTGCTGTCTGCTTACATTGCTCATCGAACGTCTTGCTCCCTGAACCAGCGGGATCGGCCCCAGAAACCGACACCCCTACGGCCTGATCAGCCGACCGTCTTACCTTCCTTCAGCGCGACGCGTTCGCCCGCGTACCGAATGCCCTTACCCTGATAACAGTCCGGCGGACGGTAGCCGCGGATCGTGGCGGCAGCCTGTCCGACCAACTGCTTGTCAGGGCCTTCCACGGTGATGTGGGTCGGGTCCGGCATCGTTACCTTCACACCCTCGGGAGCCTCATATTCGATCGGCCCCGAGAAGCCCAAACTCAAACTCAACGCGCGCGGCCCCTTCACCTGACCGCGATACCCGACACCCTGAAACTCCAGGTCGCGCCGGTAGCCGCTGGTGACCCCTATCATCATGTTGTTCAGAATACTGCGGACCATGCCGTGCCGAGCGCGGATCGGGCCCTCATCCCCGGTGCGTGTCACCACGACCTGGGCGGCGTCCGCCGTCACCGCGATAGCCGCGGGAACCGCGAACGACAAGGTCCCCTTCGGCCCGGTTACGGTGACCGTCGAGCCGTCTACCTGCACCGTAACACGGCTGTCCACTTGGATTGGTTTTCTGCCCACTCGAGACATTGCGGTACCTTCCTTAAAACAGCTTGGGGAGCCCCTGTCACCACACGTAACAGAGTACCTCGCCCCCGAGGTTCTGCTGGCGAGCCGCCCGCCCGGTCATCAGCCCCCGACACGTCGACAGAACCACGATCCCCAGGCCACCCAGGACCCGCGGGATCTCGTCGGCACCGGCGTAAATCCGACAGGACGGCGTGCTGACCCGCTCAATCCCCTCGATGACCGGAATGGCTCGCTTGCTCTTGTACTTCAACTCAAGGGTGACCGTCTTGCGTGGGGTCCCGTCTTCTGTGACCCGGTAACCCTGGATGTAGCCCTGCTCCTTGAGCACCTCAGCCAGGGCCGTTTTGATACGCGACGACGGCATCGAGACCTCGGTCTGCTTGGCCGAACTGCCGTTGCGGATCCGGGTCAGCATGTCAGCAATGGGATCGCTCATACTCATGCTGCGCTCACTCCTGTACTCTACCAACTAGCCTTCATGACTCCGGGGATCTGGCCGCTGCTGGCCAGTTCCCGGAAGCAGATACGGCAAAGATGAAACTTGCGCATGTAAGCGCGTCGACGACCACACCGCGCACAACGACTGTAGCGGCGCACCGCAAACTTCGGCGTCGCGAGCGATTTGTTGATCAGTGCTTTCCTAGCCACCGTACGTCTCCTGCTCAGTTTCCAAAGGGCATGCCCAGCAGCGTGAGCAACTCTCGGGCCTCATCATCGGTCTTTGCCGTAGTCACCAACGTGATGTTCATCCCGATGGTGTGCTTCGCCTTGTCCAAGTCCACTTCGGTGAACACGCTCTGATCCGTCAGGCCGAACGTGTAGTTGCCAGCGCCGTCAAAAGCCTGCTTTGGCACGCCGCGGAAGTCACGCACGCGCGGCAGCACTATGCCAATCAGGCGATAGAGGAAGTTGTACATCTGGCCGCGGCGCAAGGTCACGCAGGCGCCTACATTCATGCCTTCGCGCAGTTTGAAGTTACTGATACTCTTGCGCGACTTCGTGATCACCGGCTTCTGCCCGGTGATGGCGGCCAGTGTATCCACGGCACACTGCATCACTTCGCGGTCCTTGGCCGTGCCAACACCGCTGTTGATCACGATCTTCTCAAGCCGCGGCACTTGCATCACATTGCCGTACCCACGCGCCTTCATCATCTGCGGCGCTACTTGGGTCTTATACGTCTCGTAGAGGACGCTCTTCATCATAATCATGCCCTCACTTTACCGGCGTCAGGGCTCCACCGGGGCCGTGGCGGCAGCGGCTGGCGCCGTGGTCTTCTCGACCGCCTTCGCGCCCTCGGGATGCCTGGCGTTATATGCCTCTTCGAGCATCACGTTGGAGATGTGAACCGGACACTCGATGCTCTCGATGCCGCCCTGCGGTTTGTCCGCCGTCCGGCGGGTCGCTTTCTTGCGGGTGTTGACACCCTCTACCACAACCCGGCCCTTCTCGCGCTGGACCTGGAGCACGCGCCCCCGCTTGCCCCGCTGGGCCCCAGCGATGACCACCACCGTATCGTTCTTCTTCAACTGCTTAGCCATCAGATCACCTCCGGAGCCAGCGAGACGATCTTCATGAAGTCCTTGTCGCGCAGTTCGCGGGCCACGGGGCCGAAAATGCGGGTGCCGCGGGGATTGCCCTCGTCGTCGATGATCACGGCCGCGTTGCGGTCAAAGCGCAGGCAACTGCCATCCGCCCGGCGAATGTTGCTGGCCGTGCGGACCACCACCGCACGTACCACTTCGCCCTTATGCACCAAGCCGCGGGGCTGTGCCTCCTTGACGGCGGCGCGCACAATGTCGCCCACCCGCGCACAACGCTTGCGTTGGCCAAGGACGCGGATGACCATCACCCGGCGAGCCCCGGAATTATCGGCCACATCTAGGTAGGTTTGTGTCTGGACCATGGGATCGGCTCCTACTCGGTCGCCGCCGCGCGCCGTACGATGGAGATGAGGCGCCAGCGCTTCAGTTTGCTCAGGGGCCGGGTTTCCATGATCTCCACCACGTCGCCTGCCCGTGCTTCGTTATTCTCGTCGTGTACGTAATACTTCTTACTGTACTTGACGACTTTGCGGTAGACCGGGTGCGCCGCCTGACGCTCTACCCGGCAGACCAGCGTCTTTTTCTGGCAGTCGCTGACCACGGTCGCCACACGCGTCTTGCGAACGGCACGCGGCATTGTGTTGACTTCTTCCGACATCGGTCGCCTACCTCTGTTTAGCGCCTGGCACGCGCCGTCTTCTCGGTCTCCAGCCGGGCGATCTCACGGCGGACCACAAGGATCCGACCCGTGTTCTCCAGCTGGCCGGTCTGCTGCTGCATGCGGAGGTTGAACGCCTCACGCCGGCCGTCTTCAAGCTGTCGCGCCAACTCTTCGCTCGTCAGTTCACGGATCTGTGCTGCTTTCATGAAAGCATCAACTCCCAGCCATCAGGCAGATTACCGCATCCCTTAGTGCCGGGATAGCATCCTGCAACGAAACGGAATCTTACTGGCCGCACGGGACAGTGCCTCGCGAGCCATCAACTCGGGACAGCCGCTGATCTCCAGGATCATATTGCCCGGCCGTATGACTGCCACCCAACCCTCGACGTTACCCTTGCCCTTACCCATACGGGTCTCGAGCGGCTTCTTCGTATACGGCTTGTCCGGATAGACCCGAATCCACACCTTGCCACGGCGCGCCATGTGGCGCGTGACCGCGACGCGGGCGGCTTCAATCTGGTTCGCCGAAAGCCAACCCCGGTCCAAGACCTGCAACCCGAAATCGCCGAAATCAAGCTTGTTGTTTCGGCTGGCGATTCCCGCGCGGGCGCCGCGGTGCACCTTTCTGTGCTTTACGCGCTTTGGCATCAGAGGCATTCGCGTTATCCTCCCAGTCCTTAGGTTTGCAGATCCACACTTTCACGCCGATGGCGCCGGCCGTGGTGCGCGCCTCGGAGAACCCGTAGTCGATGATGGCGCGCAGCGTGTGCAGCGGCACCTTGCCGTCCTTGTACTGCTCGGTCCGCGCCAGTTCGGCGCCGTTGAGTCGCCCCGAACAGCGCACGCGGCAACCGTCCGCCCCCAAGTCCATGGTCGTCTGAATAGAGCGCTTCATGGCGCGGCGGAAGTTGATGCGGCGCTCCAACTGCTGGGCAATGCTCTCGGCCACCAGTTGGGCGTCCAATTCAGGTGTCTTGATCTCGCGGATGTCGATGTAGATCTCTTTGCCGTCAGTCAGCTCAGCAATGGCTGTCTTCAGGCGGTCGATCTCGCTGCCCTTGCGTCCGATCACAAGGCCTGGCCGACCGCTGAAAACCGTGATGCGGACACGCTTGGCAAAGCGCTCGATGGTCACCTTGGAAATCGCGGCCTGGCGCAGTTCCGACTTGACGAAGTCACGTATGTGCAGGTCTTCCTGCAACATGGGTCCGAAGTCGGCCTTGCGCGCAAACCAGCGCGATTTCCACTCTTTGGTGACCGGGATACGAAACCCGATTGGATTTACTTTTTGGCCCAAGGTGGCACTCCCCTGCGATTAGACCTGGTCCGTCACCACAATGCGAATATGGCTGGTGCGCTTGCGAATGCGGCCTGCCATGCCGCGCGCCTTTGGCCTAAACCGGCGGATGGTCGGCCCCTCGCCGATGATGGCTTCCTTCACCACCAGGCGCTCCGCTGGCGCGCTATCGCGTTCAGCGTTCTCGGCGTTAGCCACCGCCGAACGCAGCGTTCGGCTGATGAGGCGTGCTGCCTTTCGGGGGATCAGGTCGACCAGCGCCATGGCGTCACGCGCCGGCTTGCCCTGGATCAACCGTGCCACCTGGCGCGCTTTGAACGCCGAGATGCGCACGAATCTCGTGATGGCTCGTGCTTCCATGTTGCTGCCTTCTGTTCCTTGCGTCGACGCTTCAGCCGCCGACCCGCCGCGGACCGCCTCGTCGGGGTCGATCCGATCCTCGCCTGACGTTTCCCGGAACCGGTCACACGACCCACGCCCGTGTCAGTCGGCGGTCACCACCGTCCCGGGACCGCTGTCACCAAGGCGTCCTGTGGTCACCACTGCCGCACTGATGTCGGCACGGACCTCGATCACGAGGAACTGTGCCTGCACGGTGCCGTCCTTGACCACATTCCAGTGGGTTCCGCGACGGATACCTGCGTCCTGACCACTGTCGAACACGACCACTTGGAGGTCGTCGTTCACTGCTAACACTCGACAACTGCGTGCCACGAGATCCCGACTGCCTCGCCCGGCGACTGTCGACAGCGGTTTGAACGCACGTTCGGCGCCGACTACCAGCTCCGCAACACGCGCGATGATCTCACGCCGCATCACATCACTCGACTCAAGCACATCCAGAGCCGACCTCAGATACACCTGGAACGCCCGCACCAGGTTCACCAACTCTACCTGCGCCTGCCGCACGTCGTCCAAGGCATGCAGGGCTGCAGAGGCCGGATCACCACCCGCCAGCACCTGTCGGTCTACCAACAGGTGCGCCGCCTGTAGTTCCAGCGCTTCGGACTGACGGTTGCGTTCCTGACTGCGCAGGTACAGTTCCGCGTACCTGCCCCTGAGTTGCTCTATTTCCTGCCGTGCTTTGGCGAGAGCCACATCCTGTTCGGCACAGCGCTTCTCGGCTGCCTCGCGGGCCAAGCGTAACTCTTGCACTTGCACCGGTTCGACTGCCGCCGCTAGCGCTTGGTCCGCCGCAGTTGACGGCCACGCACAAAAGCACGAAGTCAATAGTATAGCGGGCACGGTGGCCCGTGTCCAACCGCTTAGTGTCTTTTTCGCCATCTCTATCATCTCCCGGCGCGCCGACTGTGAGCCTCACGGCGGTTCGCTGCCGCCGCGGTGCTGGTCACTGCCGGCCGCCTCGGCTTGCAGCGCCCGTGAGACGGCCCGGAGGTCGTCGCGCCCCGGGTTCGCAGCGATGGCGCGCGCCAAGAACTCGCCGGCTTGTCGGTACTCGCGGCGTTGCGCATGGACCACGGCCAGTCCTGCCAAGGCCTTGTCGTCACGGGGTCGCAAGCGCAGAACGCGCTCCAGGTGGGGCACGGCGCGGTCCGCCTGGCCAGCGCGCAGAAGCAGCAGGCCCAGGTTCAGGCGGGCGCTCGCGTGGGTGAAGTCTCTGGCAAGGGCCTGTTCGTAGGCGCTTAAGGCCTGGTCGGCGGCGCCCTGCCTCTCGTGGATAACCCCTAGATTGTACCAGACGTCGGCCGACGCGGCCGGAACCGTGGCAGCGCGCTGGAGTTCTCCCAGCGCCTCAGAGTCGCGGCCGACGGCCGCGAGGGCGATGGCCAGGTCAAGGCTCGCGGTGGTGCGCCCAGGCTCTAGCTCGATGGAGCGCTGCAAGGCCGCGAGCGCGTCGGTCGTCTTGCCCTGCTCCAGAAGGGCGTTGCCAAGAAGATGATTCAGGGCCGCGTTCTGTGGCTTTGTTTCCAGCCCATAGCGAGCGAAGGTCTCCGCCTGGCGCGCCTCTCCCGCGCGCCAGGCGGCCTCCGCCAGCAGGGTCAAGGCCTCGGTCTCGGCCGTAGGCAAAGCGGGAACCGGCACTGCGTACGCCAGGCTGAGTCCAACCAGAGACAGGGCGACGGCCCGCATCCAGGTGCGCTGGTCGTCGCGCTGCCAGGCCCGCCACAGGCCCTCCACTGCCAGAGCGGCAGCGCCGATCAGGGCGGGCATCATCATCAAGCGGTAGCGCCCGCTGGTGACCAGCAGCGCCAGGGCGGCCGTGGCCAGAACGGGAGTCCACAGAAAGGGCGCCAGACGGCGGCGGCGGGACGCCACGGCCCAGGCGGCCAGCGCCAAGGGCGCCACGAAGCCAAAACGCAGCAAGGGTGCCCGCATCAGCGGCGTCAGCGCCTGGAGGATCGGCAGGTCGGGGCCACTCGGGAGGTCCGCCGCGTTCCAGGTGAGCAGCGCTTTCCGCAGCACCAACTGCAACGCTTGTAGTGGCTGGTGGGCTACGAAGCGCAGCACCTCGGCCCGGAAGTAGCGCCGCGCCCCCGACTGCGTGTTGATGCCGGCGCGCAGCGGCCGCTTGACCAAGTCCTCGTAGGCGACCCCGGGACGGACATAGCAGGTTCCCGTTGCCTCGGGGTTGTTACCGATGTAGAGGTTCAGCCCGTCGTGAGCCTGGATCGGCACGAATTCGCCACTGATCGCCGCATTGCGCAGGGTTACCGGCAGAATAGGCAGAACGAACAGCGCCACCAGTGTCACGGCCAGAACCAAGCGCTGCCGGGGCGTCCGGGTCGCGCGCGAGTAACCTATACACCAGCCCAGGTAGGGCACCGACAGAAACAAGGTCAAGGGGTGGGTGATGGCGGCCAGCCCACAGAAGAGGGCCGATAGCGCCAGCGGCCACTGCCGCAGCGGCCCGCGCCCCCCAGGGCGGTGTGCGGCCGCCCAGCAGAGCAGGACGGCTGACAGCAGCAGCACCGCCAGGCCCTCGCAGAAAAGCTCGGCGCTGTAGTAGATCAGGGGCTGATACAGGGCCCAGAGCGCAGCACACACCAATGCGGCACGCGCGTTCATCAGGCGCCAGAGCGCCAGCGCCACGAGCGTCAGGCTCAGCAGGTCAACCCCCAACTGCAGGGCGCGCACCGCCGGCAGACTAACCGCCGTCAGGGAGTACATCCAGGCCAGGCAGAAAGGGTAGAGCGGACCGTGGATGGGCAGCTCGGTCCAAAGCCGTTGCCCGGAGAGGATTTGCCGGGCCCAGCGGTCGTATTCCAGAACGTCGGCCCCCACCGTGGCGCGGCCCATTGGCAGAGCCACGTATTGCGCCCAGTAGAGCAGACGCACCAGCACCGCCACCAAGGCAATGACTACGGTCGCCTGCACCGTCCGGCGCCGACTCTGCCAGACCGCCCCTATACACCTGTACCAATTCATGCCATCGCCTCGTCAGAAACCGTTGCGCCGGGGGAAACCGGCCCGAACCAGAGAGCGCCTAATATAGGTGTGGAACGTGGTGAACGAATCGGGCGCGACAGCGAGCCCGGGGCCGGCTCCGGGAACTCCTTGACTGTGATCGCAAAGCACCAACTTTTGCCTCAGCTTATGGAATAGGGTCGTCGAGACCGTCAGCGCGGGGCGCTTTCGCCGTGCATCGAGGGGTTCTTCAAGAGGCTCAGAAGACCGGTTTTTCGATTGCCTTGGGCGCGCCAGATTCGGACGTGGGGCAATCCAGGAGACGGGGATGCGGACTTTCGAGGCGGGCGCCGTGAGACGAAACCGGGCGCTGCTGCTGTGGACGGCCCTGCTTCAGTGGGGAGTTACCGTTGCCTGCCTGGGGGTGCCGGGGCTCACGGATGACTTCGCTGGCCCCTCGCCTGACCTGCGCCGCGTGACCACGCAGGGGGCCAGAAACTGGGACGCGGACTGGTCCCCCGACGGCGCCACGCTTATCTTCGCCAGCGATCGGGCTGGCGCCTGGCAGAGCGGCGTTGACTGGGCCGGCTTCGATCTCTACACCGTTTCGGCAGCCACCGGGGAGACCTCTGAGGTACCGGCGCACGCGGTCGTGAACCCGGCGGGTTGGGATGGCTACCCACGTTATGCGCCCGACGGTTTGAAGATCGCCTTTGAGCGCGGCCTTGGCAGCAGCCAGCCGGGGATCTGGGCCGCCGCTGCCGCTGGGACAGGCGAGTTTCAAGTGACGACCGGCGGGAATCAGCCGAGCTGGTCGCCGGACGGGGCGCGCCTGGTGGTCACCCATGACGACGACCTCTGGATCGCCATTGCGGACGGCTCTGGCATCATGACGCCGCTCCTGCAACGTCCCGGCACCGACTGGCATCCGGCCTGGTCTCCCGACGGCCTGCGGGTCGCCTTTGTGTCGGACTACGACGGCGAATGGGCGCTCTGGCTGGTGAATCACGACGGCGACGGCGCGCGCAAGTTGACCCCCTGTGATCCCTATGCCGAGCCCGACTGGCGGCCAGACGGCGGCGAGATCGCCTTCGGCGGACCGGACAACAAGCTCTGGGCCATCAGCCCGCAGGACCCGGGCGACAAGTCAACCTTGCACCAGATCACGACCGGCTCGGGCCGGGATACGGACCCGAGTTGGTCGCCGGACGGCCAATGGCTCGCCTTCACCTCCAACCGCGCCGGCAGCGACGACCTCTGGATCGTCGCCGCAGACGGCGAATTCGTGCTGCACGACGACTTCAATGACAACGCCCGGAGCGAGATCTGGTACCAAGCTCAACCGAGCCCTGCCGGACCCTCGATCGCAGAAGCCGGACAGAGGCTTGAAATCCTGGCAAGCGCCGAGGCGGATGCGTTCGCCTTCTACGTGTCGCGCCAATGGCGCCTGAGTACGGGCGCCGACTTTGCGGTCCAGGTTGACTGGCACCTGACCAAAGAGGGAGCGGGCGATGCGGAGGTTCTCCTGAGCCTGTTCACCGATCTGCGGGGCCAAGTCGGCCACCCCACGTCGGTCGAGGTAGACGCCGTCTACAGCGGTGACTCCCGCTTTGAGATAGAGCCCAAGTGGGGTGACGGCGTGGGCCGTGCTACCGGGGCGCCCCGTGCCACTGCCAACGGCACATTTTACCTCTCCTACGAGTCCGGCCTCGACCGGCTCTATGTGAGCGTGAACGGCTACTGGCGGACCGCCAGCGCGAACGGGGACTGGGTCCTCGACGGCATCGTGCGCGGCGCCTGGGGTGCTGACCAGGTCGGGGTGGCGCTCGGGGGCGAGGCCAGCGGCGGGGCGGTGCTGGCCAGCGGCGATGCCTATCTCGACAATTTTGCGGTCAACGAGGGCGTGCTGGTTACCCCGTCGACGCACACGCTGACGGTCAACTCGACGCCCAACCCCGACCTCGCCATCGAGGTCAGGCCGGACGAGAACGGCGCCCCGAGCGCCACGCTCAACCCTCCCCTCTCGCGCGTCTACGACGAAGGCATCCCCGTGTTCCTGACAGCGCCGACTGACGATGGCCACGGCAACGCCTTCAGCGAGTGGCGCTGCGCCGGGAGTCTGGTCACCCGCAACCTGTGGACGGAACTGAGCCTGAACACGAACCAGACCTGGACCGCGGTCTATGGCGAGGCCGGCCCGCACTACACCCTCTCCGGCTACGTCAAGCAGGGCGAGACCGGCGTCGAGGGCGTCGAGATGATCGGCCTGCCGGACACGCCCAAGACCGATGCCACCGGCTTCTACAGCGCCAGCCTCAATGCCGGCTGGACCGGCACGGTCACGCCCTGGATGACAGGCCTCGGGTTCACCCCGGCAGCGCGGTCGTACTCGAACCTCGCCGAGAGTGCGGCGAACCAGGACTACGCGGCGGTGCCCGGCATCGAGATCGGACAGACTCTGGATGGCGTCATCTCTGAGCCTCGCGAAGTCGACAGCTATGCCTTCACCGCCCGCGCCGGGCAGGCGCTGGTGCTCGATGTCGATGCCCGCGCCCTCGGCTCAACCCTCGATACCGCGATCATCCTCTACGGCCCGGACGGGAGCGTGGTTGGCCAAGACGATGATGGCGGGGATCTTGCCGGCTGCTATGAGATCGGCTTCCAGCTTAGCGCGCGCCGCCAGGGCCTGGCGGTCCCGTCCGAGTTCTCCTACCACGCTTCCGTGCAGCCCTTTGATTCGCGCTTGTACTTCACCGCCCCGACCAGCGGCCGGTACCGGGTCGACCTGGGAGGCTACGGGCGGATCGTTGAGGGCGGCGACAGCGAGTACTATGGCGATAACGCCTTCTACCGCCTGCGGCTGCTGCCGGCAGCGGCACTGCCGGACACCAAGCCGGTCGCCGTTTCCCTGCTCACCCCGGGCTTCACGAATGAGCCCCTGTCGTTCCTCGCCTGGAATGACCAAGGCTTCTCCGGCACCAGCTACGAGCTGGCGGGGACCATGCCCTCGCAGGCTGAGCTGGAAGGCCGCTTCCCCGACGGAACCTACACCGTCCGAGTGGACTATGGCGACGGCGACGTGCGCCAGCGTAACTTCGTCCTGGGTGGCAGTTGGCCGGACTTTCCCACGCTCACCGCGCCGACGGACCACGCCGTCGGGGTGACGATACCGGTGCGGGTGCAGTGGAACCCGCTTCAGTGGCCGTCGGCGGCGGGAAATGGCAGCGCGGTGGCCGAGGTCATGCTCGCCTGCAGCGCCACGCCGGTGGGCGAGGAGGAATGGGGGCAAGACTATGACGATCCAACCGTGGTCGACAGCGTGACCGTCCCCGCCGAACAGACCCAGCCGGGACTGACCTACCGCGCTGAAATCGAGTTCCGCGGGCACAGCGCTCAGCCGCTACCGGAACCCGGGCTTGACATCCAGAAAGCCAGGCGCACCTACGTCGAGTTTACCACCCGTGAGCCACTGCCTGTGGCTCCGGATGGCCCATTCCAGGCCTTCATGGACACAGCTGACCGTGGCTGGTGGGACCTGACCGGGTCGGCAACGAGCCTGGGCGCCGAAGGTCTGACGCTGGACCTCCTGCACGACGCCACCGGCAGGCTCTCCGGCACGGGTATCCTGCCCGTGGATACCGGCCATGGCGTGGTGCGGGTGCCCCTGCTCGTCAGAGGCAGCGCCAGAGGCGTCGGCGGCGCCCTCGTGGTGATTCTGGCTCTGAGGGGTGCGGCCCCTGCCAGTGCCATCACGGTCGCACTCTCGCTTAACCTGACCCTGAACCCCGCCGCGCGGCAACTCAGCGGCACGGTCTTCGGCAGCGTCAAAGAAGGGGCCTCGAGTACCCGGGTGTCACAGCCCGTGACCCTGGCCATCGCGCCCTGCATGAGCGGCGCCTGGACCCTGCATTTCGATCTTGTCCAGGGCAGACGAGACCTCAACGGCAGCGCCCGGCTGACACTGTCCAACACCACCGAATACGCTTTCGTGGTTCGGGGGAGAACCCGCGGCGCCAAGGCCGTGCTGAGCCTTACGGGCGCCCCCGCCAGTCCGGGCTCGAAAGCCATCCAGATCAGGACCACCATCACCGCCCTGGAGGGCGGCCGGGCCAGGCTCGAGAGCTTCTCGGCCAGAGGGTACGGACAGACGATGGCATGGTGATGGGGCATGCGCCTCTCCGGCAGAGAACCGGAGAGACGCTGGGCCGCCACCGCCCGCGCCGGAGACCAGGCGCATACTGAGACTCAGAAGCGCAGGGTCAGCAGGATCTTCCGGGTCTCAGGCAAGCGCAGTTCGACGTCCAGAACGCCCTCGGCGCTCGGCATGATGGCCGTGGCGACCCCGGCTTCGGCGCTGCACTCCTTGAGGCTATAGGCGGTCGGCACCGCAAAGCGCATACGGGTGGCGTGGCCGCCCACGAGCTTCAGTTCGAGCGCGAGAGTCCGCCCGGCCTCGTCCCACTGCATGCTCTCCAGGCTGGTGGCGCCTTGGGTGATATGCCGGTCCGTGGACAGAAACTGCGGTCGGCCCAGATCGGGATGAACGGCCACCACGCGGACGCCGCGAGCGGGGACCTCGATGCGAATGAGGTCAGAGGTCCGGCCGTGGAAGCGGCTCTCCCAGAACTCGTAGAGCAGGCAGGCTTGGCCAGACGGCAGCCCCAATTCGTCGAGGCTGACCGCCACCTCGCCGTCCTGATCGGACCAGTTGAACAGGGCAACCAGGTCCCATTGCCCGAACGGCCGCTGTATCTTGAGGTTCCAGACGGGGCGCAGGTCGAAGATGGGAAAGAGGTCCAACGGGCGAACGTCACAAACGGGAAGGGACTGCTGCAACAACCGCAAGCGTTCCGGCGGCAGTTCGGCGAGCTTGTCCCCGGCGAACATCATCTGGCCGGGCAGAGCGACGACGGTCGCCGTGACGCGGGCTTGCTCGATGCCGTGGAAGGTGCCCACCAGCAGCGTGTCTGGATCGCTGTACCAGAGGACGTTATGCACAAAGAGCTGGTTAAGCGTGGACCAGGCCTGGCTGCGGATGTTGTGCCAGGTCGAGGGCTGGCTCGGCGACACAATGTCGCCGCCAATGCGGGCCGCATCCGCCAGGCCGGCCTCGGGACCGCTGTAGTGGCCTTGACAGGCGAGGAAGATGCGGTCGGCCCCCATGCCGTCGCGCAGGGCCTGAACGCAGAGCTTCATGGGGTTCTGGCAGGGGTAGCGGAAGGAGCGACGCACCTCATCGCGCTCGTAGAAGTGGGCTGAGTAGCCCTGCTGGCGACCGCTCATGCCGTCCACTTTAAAGAACTCGTAGCCCCACTCCTGGCTCATCACCCGGTGCATCTCGCACATGTGGTCACGGACGGCAGCCTGGGACGGATCCAGCACATAGACTCCCGACCAGTTGCGTCTGGGGGCGCCGGTCTCATCGTGCAGGAACCACTCGCGATGGGCCTCGTAGAAGGCCTTGTCGCCGGTACCGAAGGGCACGGTCCAGATCCCCGGCCGGAAGCCCAGCGCCCGGATGTCCTCGGCAAGCTTCTTCATCCCCTCGGGGAACTGCCCCGGATGGCAACTCAAGTCCAGGTTGTGGAAGACCGATACCGGCAGCCGGTCCGAATTGGCCTGCCAGGACTCGATGGACCAGAACTCGAGGCCGAAGGGGCGCAGGTGGCGGGCGCCAAAGCGGGCTTCGGCCAGGTTCTCGGCTGCGCCGGCGGTGTCGAAATAGACATTCCAGCTCATCCAGCCGGTGGGCGGCGACGGACAGCGGGCCTTATCGATGGGCCGGTAGTGCGGCACATAGCGGCTGGCATAGTAACAGCGCTGCAAGTCCATGACGATCACCGAACGAGCCGCGTTGGCGATCTGCGCCGAGAGCTGGACGTTGAAGGTGGACGTCGCCCCACTGGTCACCTGCACGGAGTCGCCCCCGAAGCGTAGGACCGTGTCGGAGTCGAGATCGAACAGCGAGTCGTTGAGGCGGCTGTCAGCCAGTCCGGAAGCCATCTGCACAACCCGCGGGGCAGCCGGGGCCCGGGTGCGGCAGGCAAAGCTGTTGGAGCCAAACTCCACGGCGGCATCGAAGCGCATGACGCCGGCATACGATTGCGCACAGCGGTGCAGCACCATGATCTCGAGCCGGTCGCCCTCGTTGCGACAGGCGAGATAGCCTTGAACATTGCCGTTTGAGTCCAGCCAGGCCGGCCGGTCGGCGACGTCGTCCCGCGAACGGGTCAGGACCCACGACTGCTCCCCCACCGTGAAGGTCAGCGTCCCCCGCAGGCGGGTGCCGGTCAGGGTGTGCTTGAGGTCGAGGCCGGTGGCCGGATCGTAGCGTAGACGCCAGGCCCCGCGCCGCACCGAAAACGCTTGCGCGCCGTCGTCCTTCATGGTCTTCTGCCTCCTCTGCGATTCGGTTCAGGGTTGCGTCGTGTCGCTGCGGGCCGGGGGGTCCATCGTCGGCGCCGCGGCGGGCGCTGGTTCCGGCCCCGGTTCGCGCGGCGGCTCGCCGTCTCTTACCATCCAAACTCTGCCATAGCGGAAGTCATATTCGCCGACGATCTTGCCGTCCTCGTTATACAGCCGGAAGCCGACGCTGACATTGAGGTCCTTGCACTTCACGGCCCAGTCCTTGACGCAGGCTTTGGCGATCGTCAGCCGCCAGTCGCGGTCCTGGGCGGCGAACTCGGGGGTGACGGTCACACAGAGGACGGCCAGGGGGCCCTCGCGGATGGCATAGAGGCGAGAGACGATCTTGACCTCGAGCCGGCGCTGCTGCATCAGCATCCAATCGGCAAACGCCTTGAGGGCGGGCTTGAGTTCGGGGGGCGTGCGGTTTCGGCCCGAGTCCCGGACATCGGCCGAACCGGCTTCGTCGAGCATGGCCCGCGTTCGCGTCCGGATGAAGTAGAGGGTCTCGTCGACCATGGATTTGAGGGCCGGAGCAGGCACGGGGGTTCCCGTACCGCTGCAGGTTGGACAGTCCTTGCCACAGGCCGGGCTGCAGGCGGCCGGGACGCTTGGCGCGGCCTGGACGGCCTCCCGCAAACGTTCGGCGTAGGGGCTCGCCGGGTAGGCCTTGGCGAGACGGGCGCTGAGCCCCGTCAGGCGGCTGTCGCCACTAGCGGCGAAAGCCACGGCAACGGTGAAAAGGGCGGCTTCGCGGATGCTGCCATCGGCAATGGCGTCGGCGGCCTCGATCAGCGCACCCGCAGTCTGCGGGTCGGTGGGCCGGGCCAGGAGCTGGCCCAGGCAACGAGTCGCCCGGTCCAGGTTGGCGGCCTCCGCCTTCAGCGCCGGGGGTGCGGCCGACTCCTCTGCCACTGCCTTCCAGGCGGCAGGCTGCCCGCAGAGCAAGACCGCCAGCACGATGATGCGCAAGACCATGAACCGTAGCACTCCGATAGCCGTGGCTGCCATTTCCTGAGGGGGCGTACTATAGCGTTCCATCATGGTTCCGCCTCTGCCGTGGCGCCGCGGAGGTCAGGGGCCGCAGTGCGAGTCCGGCCGGGAGGGCGGCGGCGGCGGCGGCGAGTCTGGCGCGGCTGCTGAGCACGGCCGTTCCCAGCCTACCGTCGGCCCGGCGGACCATGTCCAGTGCGGCCTCGCGCACGGCCTCGGGCGTGGCCTGTATCTGAGTCAGGCGCCAGGCCCGCCGGGCCTCCTGGGTAATCTCGGCAACGTGCCGCCACAGCGCCAGGTCGGTGGCCATACCCGGACGGATGGGGGTCTCTTCCTCCCGGGCACAGGCGATGACCGCTCTCTCGATGTCGGATTGCGTCCAGGTTGCGCGTTCCAGAGCTCGCTGGAGGCCATCGAACACACGCACCGTGCCGACGATGTCCGGGTCGCTGTGCGACGCCATGACAAAGCCGCCGGCGCCAGGATCGTAGGTGCAGTAGGCGCCGTAAGCGCCGCCCTTCGCCCGGATTTCCTCCCAGAGGTAGTCGTAGCTCAGAATCTGGGCGCCGAGTTGCAGCAGGGGGGCCGCCGGGTGCGGCCGGCCTGGGGCCGGCAGGCAACGGGCGCAGAAGGCGACGTCCATGCCATAGGCCAGCCCGAGTGGCGGCGGGGTGGCCGGGCGCTGATCCGCCCCAGGAGCAACGGGGCGGGCGGATCCCTGCGGTTGGGGCACGCTGCGCGCGCTCAGCCAGGCCTGGAGTGCAGTCCAGGCCGTGTCCGTCCCGGTGAAGGAGGCGAGGGTCACCGCGCGCGAACTCAGCCAGTCCCGCAATTGCGCCAAGGCCTCTGCCATAGCCTCAGCCTGCCGGGGAGCGGCGTTGGCCCACGCTTGTGCCAGCGCGATCTGCGGCGGGCCTTTCCAGAGGTTGGTGAGCTTGTGGCAGCCGTCCAGATGGCTGGCAGCCTGCAGGCTGGCCAAGTGGTGGCCCTGTGAAATGACGCTGCCGAGCATGCGCGCCCGCTGCTGGGTCAGCACGTCCGTCAGTCTCTGGCCTGGGGCCGTCTGCAAGTCATCAAGCACCTGCCCAACCAGGGCCACGGCCTCCTCGCAGGTCGCGTCGAGCGTCTTGGCCTGCAGCACCAGAAAGGGTCGCCCCGCCCCAGGGACCGCCAGCTCGGGGCTGACATGCACCATGCCGACCAGTCCGCCGGAACTCCGGGTCAGGGCCTCGGAGAGCTCGGCATAGTCGAGGCGCCGTGTCCCCAGGCGGGTCAGGAAAGTGGAGTACGCCGGCACGTAGGGCAGCAGCCTCTCGGGCAGGCCACTGAGGTCGAAGGCGAGAGTGAAGTAACTAACCCCGTTGCAGGCGACCTCCTGGCGCAACACCGTCGTGCCGTTCGGCAGTCGCGTGCTGTGGGAGCGGCAGGCGGCGGGATCGCGCGGCAGGTCGCCGAGATGCAGCACCGGCAAGGTCGCCAAGGCTGCCGGGCTGTTCGGGCGACTCTGGCGGTCTTCGAGGTCCGCGGCCTCCTTGCCGAGGTGTTCCAGTTCGACGCTGGACAGACCGCGACGAAACCGGCGCACCCGGGTGGCCAGGCGTTGGACGCGCTCGGCGGGGCGGCCGGGCTGTGGTCGCAGGATGAGGGTGAGCCGGTGCGGATTGTCTAGCAGATGCCGTCGGATCAACCGGGTGAGCACGGCCGGGTCCTGATCCAGGCGCCGCCGCCAGTGCGCCAGGATGGGACCAAGGCGCAGGAACGCCAGCGGATCCAGGCCGTAGAGCCAAACCGCAAACACGGTTTCCATGAGTTGCAGGGGGAAGCCCGAATCGATCTCACGGTGGCTGTACTCGATCTGGCGCAGAGTATCATGGATGCGGTCGCGCGAAAATCCCGTCGCCACAATCTCGCGGAGAGCGTTCATGACGGTCGGTTCGAAGCGTGCGCCGCGCATGGCGCCGCTGCCCTTGAGCCCCACCTGGAAGGTCGTTTGCAGCGCGTCGCTGCTGTACCCCGACCAGGTCAGGTCGTCGCCGATTCCAGACTCGAGAAGTCGCCGTCGCAGGGGCGCCGCGTCATCGCCCAAGAGCAGTCGGTCGAGTAGCTCCCAGAGCACATCCGTCTGCGGCTCGCGCAAGTCCCCGATGAGCCAACCGAGGGTGGCCGCGGCGTCCACAGCGCCGCCAAGCCACACCTGGGCTCGCCGCGGTCGCGGCCACACCCTCTGGCGTACGATCACGGGCGGAGCGCTCCTGATCGGGCTAGAGCCACCGAGTCGGTCGTCCAGGAAACGCAGCTTGTCGTCCAGGGGGATGTTGCCGTACAGAAAGAAGCGCGCGTTGGCCGGCTGGTAGCAGCGGGCGTAGTAGCTCAAGAACGCCTGGTGGGTAAGGTCGGGGATGCAGTGCGGTTCGCCGCCCGCGTCATGCCCGTAGGTCCCGTCAGGGAAGAGCCGAGCCACAGACTCGCGTTCGACCTGCGCATCAAGATCGGAAAAGGCCCCGCGCATCTCGTTGAGAACAACGCCGCGCAGGAAGGGCGTCGCCGTTCCCGTTGGCGACCTTCCGACGGCCCAGTGCCAACCCTCCTGCCTGAACGAGTCGCTGCTGATGAGGGGATGCAGGACGGCATCCAGATACACCTCGGCAAGATTGAAGAAGTCCGCCGCCACGTTGCTGGCCACGGGATAGAGGGTCCGGTCGGCACAGGTGCAGGCGTTGAGGTAGGTCGCCATGCTCGACTTGAGCATCTCGGTAAAGGGATCCTTGACGGGGAAGCGTCGCGACCCGGCCAGGACGGCGTGCTCGAGGATGTGCGCCACCCCGCTGCTGTCGGGCGGCGGCGTCGCAAAGGCAACCGAGAAGAGGTTCTCGGCATCGTCGGTGGCCAGATGCAGAAGCCGCGCGCCGGTGCGCACGTGAACCGCCTCGACCGCGTCGGCCCGCGGTTCAGACAGGGATTCCGCCCGCAGGATATGGAAGCCAGAAACGACCTGGCCCGGCGACACGGTCGTGCTCATGGGACTGTCCGCCTTTGCCGTACGTAGCACACGCGCCCTCTCCGACCTCGGCCGCGCGCCCGCCAAACGCAGGCTCCACGGAGACGAACAAACCGGAAGCGGCGATCCGCTTCCGGTTTAAGGTTTCTACACGGGCTGGATCCCGGCGCCGGAGTGGTGCGCCGGGCAGGAGCGGCTCAGGTCGGCTTCTCCGTGGGGGCCGCCTGGGGTGCGGGCGCCGTGGCCGTGTCACCTGCGGCAGTCACCGCGGCGGTAGCAGCCGGCACCGCCGGAATGATCTCCAGGATGCACATCTCAGCGGCGTCGCCGAGACGCTTGCCGAGACGCATGATGCGGGTGTAACCGCTGGTGCGGTCTTCGTGCTGCGGGGCAATGGTGCTGAACAGCTCAGCCACGGTGCCCACTTGATGCAGGGTGGAGATGGCCTGGCGGCGGGCATGTAACGTCCCTACCTTAGCCAGCGTAATCATCTTCTCGGCTAGACGGCGGATCTCTTTGGCTTTCTGGACTGTGGTCGTAATCCGTCCGGACTTGAACAGACTGCACACCGCATTGGCCAGCAGGGAACGCCGATGCTCGGAGGTCCGGCCGATCTTGAACGTGTATTTCCGGTGCCGCATTCGCGTCAATCCTCTTTGTACTGGGCGGCCAGCTTCTGCTTCATGGCCTCCCGAATCTCGTCCTTCAGGGTCATGCTCAGGGAGAGGCCAAGATCGCAGAGCTTGGCTTTGATTTCCTGCAGCGACTTCTTGCCGAAATTACGGAACTTCAGCATCTCGCCTTCGTTCTTCTCAACCAGTTCGCCGAGCACGCGAATCTGAGCGGTGTTCAGGCAGTTCACGGCGCGTACTGATAGTTCGAGGACGTTCACACTGAGACAGAGCTTGTCGAGTAGTTCCTGTTCCTCGGCACTGGCCACATGGACCGGAATCTGCGGCATCGCGACGTCCTGGGCGGAGCCGAAGACCGCGAGGTGTTCGCGCAACAGGAAGGCAGAGCGCGTCAGGGCGTCCTGCGGGGTCACGCGACCATCGGTCCAGATCTCGAGTTCAAGGCGATCATAGTCCGTGCGCTGGCCGACACGACAGGCCTGCACGTCGTAGCGGACGCGCTCCACGGGGCTGAACAAGCAGTCGACGGGGATAACTCCAATGGGATGATCCTCGCGCTTGTTCTCCTCGGCAGGGCGCCAGCCCCGGCCCGTGCAGATTTCCAACTCCATGCGCAGAGGCCGGTCTTCATCGAGGGTACAGATGAGCAGTTCGGGATTGAGAACCGTGGTCACGCCATCTTCGCGAACCGCCGCCGCCGTCACTTCGCCGGCTTTGTCGGCGTACAGCTCGATGGTGCGCGGCAAGTCGCCGACGCAGGTCAGGCGCAGTTTTTTTAGATTCAGGACGATCTCGGTAACGTCTTCCACAACGCCGGGAATCGTGGAGAACTCGTGTGCCACACCATCAATACGGACGGAGGCGATCGCGACGCCATCCATGGAGGAGAGAAGCACCCGCCGCAAAGCGTTGCCAATGGTGTGAGCAAAACCATTTTCCCAAGGCTCGGCAACAAACTTCGCGTAACGCATTGTCGCAGAGGCCGCATCGAGCTGCAACGCGCTCGGCAGAGCAAAACCTTCCAGACCAGGCATGTTCTTCTCCTCGTTCTCGGCGACTGTCCCACCCGCCGTGCTACGATGCGCGGCACGCGGACTAGGCACGCATTTCGGTCTCGGCCAACTCAGACGCGACGCCGTTTGGGAGGCCGGCAGCCGTTGTGCGGGAGGGGGGTGACATCCTTTAGGAGAGTGATCTCCAGCCCCGCGGACACAATGCCGCGCACGGCGGACTCGCGTCCAGCGCCGGGTCCTTTGAGACGGACCTCGACTTCGCGCATGCCCAGCGACGCCGCGCGTCGGGCGGCCTCGGCCCCAATCTGTTGGGCCACGTAGGCGGTGCTCTTGCGCGAGCCTTTGAAGCCCAGGCGCCCGGCACTGCACCACGCCACCGTATTGCCATGCATGTCAGAGATCGCCACCTTGGTATTGTTGAAGGTGGCGTCCACATGGGCAACGCCGCTGGGGATGTGGCGCTGGTTCTTTACCTTGACACGCTTCGCCTCGGCCTGAGGTTGCGGGTCCCCTGCCTGCGCCGGCTGTTCATGGGGCTGTTCCGGGCTAGGTGTTACGGCGATCTCGTCAGCCATGGACTGCTGCTCTCCTTAAAGAGATAAAGGGCGGTACACGTCAGTACGTTCAGTGCGTGCCGGTCTCAGGGCGTATCCGCCGACGCCATCTTACGGGCCGAACGGTCGCGAATGGCGCCGACGGTCTTCTTGGCGCCTTTACGGGTACGGGCATTGGTCTTGGTGCGCTGGCCGCGTACCGGCAAGCCGCGACGATGCCGTTGGCCGCGGTAGGAACCGATGGCGATCAGACGCCGGATATTCTGGGCCACCTGGCGGCGCAAGTCCCCCTCGACCGTGTACTGGTCCTGCAGGATCTTGGCAATGGTACCGATGTCGTTTTCGGTCAACTCGGAAGCACGCTGCGCAGGGTTGATGCGGGCCCTGGTGCAGATATCTGTGGCGCGGGCGGGCCCAATGCCGTAGATATAGCGCAAAGAGATATCGACGCGCTTGTTGTTGGGAATGTCGACACCAAGAATTCTAGGCATGGTCCATCTTTCCTTGCCGGTCCGTTGGTCTGCAGCCCTGAACCTCATGCAGACGCGGTAACAATATCCCGCGCCCGGGCTGCTGAGACGCATCAGCCTTGGCGCTGTTTATGACGCAGGTTCTTGCAGATAATCCGGATGACGCCGCTACGCCGCACCACGCGGCAACTGCTGCAGATACGCTTGACGCTGGCTCTGACTTTCATGAAGCGCTATCCGATCCTGTTCTCAATGCTTGCTGACTGTACGCCGCCCCGAGGAGCCGTCACGCTACACCGGCGCGCCGGCCACCATGTGGCGCGGACAAAGTCCCGACGCAGGGAGACGAACCGATAATATACCGAGCCGGGAAAGCCAGTCAAGGAACAGCCTGCACAAAAAGCGCCGGGGCTCGGCTCGGTCGCCCCCGGCATGGCCTATTTCTTGCGGTACGTAATGCGGCCTTTGGTCAGGTCGTAAGGCGAGATCTCGACCACCACGGTGTCACCGGGCAGGATGCGGATAAAATGCAGGCGCATCTTACCGCTGATGTGCGCCAGCACCTCATGGCCATTTTCCAAAGCAACGCGGAACATGGTATTAGGCAGCAGTTCCTTGACCACACCTTCGATGCGCACACAATCCTTGCTCACGTCAGGATCTCCGGTTTATCTCGAGTGATTAACACCATGTGTTCAACATGCGCGGACCAGCCGCCGTCAGCCGTACGGACAGTCCAGTGGTCCAGCCGGTCGATCTCGACGCGATGCGTTCCCATATTCACCATGGGCTCAATCGCCAGCACCATGCCCGGCACCAGTCGGACGCCGGGCGCGCGCTGCGCAAAGTTGGGCACCTCAGGCGGCTCGTGGAGTTCACGACCACAGCCGTGTCCGACAAAATCCCGTACGACCGTAAAACCGTAGGATTTGACGACGGACTCCACCGCCGCGGAAATCTCGTTAACATAGTTCCCGGAACGCGCCTTTGCTATGCCGGCGCGCAGCGCCTCTTCCGCCGCGCGCAGCAGGGCCGCCACCTGGCCGGTTGGCGGCGTGCCGGCGCAGACGGTGCGGGCGCAGTCGCCGATGAAGCCGCGGAGGCGGACGCCCACATCCATGCTGACCAGGTCGCCCATGGCGATAATGCGGTCCGCTCGGCCAATGCCGTGGATGATCTCTTGGTTCAGCGAGACGCAGATCGTACTCGGAAAGCCATGGTAACCGAGGAAGGCGCTCTCGCCGCCGCAGTCGCGAATCAGCTCGGCCGCCCGGCGGTCGACCTCAAGGGTGGAGAGCCCGGGGCGGACGAAGGCGGTCAATTGCGCCAGCACTGCCGCCGTGGCGGCCGCGGCCCGGCGGATGCCCTCGATGGCGTGGTCAGAATGGATAACGACAGCCTTGCGGACCATGAGGGGCGGGGTCTCCTCCGTGGACAGATCCGGGTCAACCCAGGTGGAGAGCTTGGCAGACCTGGCGCCGGACCTCGTGCTTGTCCTGGGAGGCGTCGACTCGCAAGACCAGCCCTCGCTGGTCGTAGAAGCGCACCAGGGGTTCGGTCTGCTGGCCGTAGACGCGCAGGCGTTCACGAGCCGTCACCTCGGTGTCGTCACTGCGCTGTTCCAAGGCGGCGCCGCATTGGTCGCACAAGCCCTCGCGGCGCGGCGGGGTGAAGAGGACGTTGAAGACGGCCCGGCAGGCGCCGCAGATGCGCCGCGCGGTAAGGCGCTGGAGGAGCAACTCGTCGTCGGCCTGCAGCAGCACGACCCGCTCCACGGCTGGCGCGCCTTGGGCGACCAGGCGGTCGAAGGCTTCCGCCTGGGGCAGCGTGCGCGGGAAGCCGTCCAGCAGACAGCCGCGGCGGCCCACCTCGTCTTCCTGGAGCCGGGCCGCCATGATGGCACAGATGGTCTCATCTGGGACGAGGCCACCGCTGGTCATGTAGCCCTTGGCGCGGCGGCCCAGCTCGGAGTCGCGGCGGACTTCCTCGCGCAGAATGTCGCCGGTAGAGATATGGAGGAAGCCGAAGTGCGCGCACAGCATTTCCGCCAGAGTGCCTTTACCGACACCCGGAGGCCCGAGAAGCACATAGATAGCCATAGTTTTCTCCGTAACGCGAACGCTTGGGTGCCCAGGTGCAGCCCGAGGCGCGGCGCCAACCTGCTTACCGTAATGATGGCAGGCGCGTAGTCAAGGCTGTGGTTTCCTGATGGGCGCAAGTCAGCTCCGTAGGGGTTTGCTTGTATGAGACTTGCAGCAACCTCGTATGACCCAAACCGCTTCCCATTCCGCCCCTCGTCCGCCGCGGCGGACGAAGGGCGTTGGAGGGCGCCGCTGCGTCGGCGCCGCGGCGGCCACGCAGGGCCG
>CAILKC010000400.1 GCA_903834675.1 uncultured Victivallales bacterium
GCGACCTGTGCAATAAGGGAGTCCGCCTGGAGCGCTGAAGGCGCGCGGCCATACCAGCCCAGGGCAACGCCCTGGGAATAGGATAGTTATGGGTTTGAGCCCTGTAGGGGCGAGCTATCTGCCCTAGGTTTGCGCCGAGGTCGCATGGGCCGCCCCTTCAGGGCTCAATCCGCGCTGTGGACGGGTACCCAGGGCGTTGCCCTGGGCTGGTATGAAGTGGGGCTGAATACCTCGGCCCATCCTTATTGCACAGGCCGCCTTTTAAGCGGTGGCGGCGCAGCGCCACGCCGTCGCGCCCCCGGCCCGGCGTTGTCGGTCACGCCACAGCGCTTCCACCGCCTCGAGCTGACTGCCCGCCGTGCCACCCAGCGTGGCGCTTTCGTCGGTACGGGCATTGCGCACCCTCGGCGGCCGCCTACGTTATGAGTTTGGCCGTAACCCTCTCCCAGATGATCGAGAAGATATGAATATCGCCCATAGCGCAGGCCCGGACATCCTCAAGGCTCAGGAGCGGGCGGTGCGTCTCGGCGTCCTGCTGGATATGGGCAGCCTCCTGCCGGTGGTGGCCATCGCCGTGTTGTCCGGATCCATGCTGCTCTATGCAGACATGCTGGACTACGCCCGAAGTATCGCGGCTGGCACAATTGCCTGGGGCATCCTGCGCCGGATACGCAAGGGGGACGTGCATGACTATGACTACGGTACGGGAAAGCTGGAGAGCCTTGGCGGCGTGATCGGGTCCCTCCTCTTTATGCTCGGGCTTCTGGGCATGGCTGGGTTTGCGCTTAACCGTATCTTTCACCCGCTGGAACTACATGCCGGCTTCACTGCCCTCGGGGTACTCTCCCAGCTTATCGGCCTCCTGATCAGCGGCTGGCTCTGGTGGCGCAACCTGAAGCTGGCCCGGCTGGCCAACAGTCCCCTGATCGAGATGGAATGGCGGGCGAAACGGGCTGACACCTTGTCCTGTCTGGTGGTTCTGGTTGCACTTGTCCTGACCCTGGTCCTGCGCCCCCTGTCATGGTCGATCTATATCGATCCGGCCTGCGCCCTGTTCTTCACCGTCTATGCTCTCGCCTCCTTTGTGCCAACCGTCCGCGACGGCGTTCTCGATCTGCTGGACAAGACCCTGGGCGAGGAGCTGCAACTTAAGATCACCCGGAATCTGGCCCGTCATTTCGACGGATACGACGGTTTCCACGGCGTCCGTTCGCGGCGCATGGGACGCCGGGTGTTGATCGACATCGCCCTGAGCTTCGCTCCAGACAAGACCATGAGAGAGGTGATGGACACCGTGGCGCGCCTGCGGCAGGACCTCAGGCAGGACATTCCCCATGGCGAGGTGAGCATCATCCTGGAATCTCCAGAACCCGCGGCCCCGCCTGACGACGAAGGAAGCCGGGTCCGCATCCTGCCTCTTTCCCGAGAAACGCTTCCCGCCGCCCTGAAGCTGATCCGCGCCTCGTTCCGTTTTGAGTCCGACGACAAGCCCGAATGGGAAATGGAGGAGAGTCTGGAACCTGGCAAACATACCGCCCAACTGGAGGCGCTGGGCCTGCGCCAGCCCCGCCATTGGGTCCTCTGCGATAGGGACGAGGTGCTGGGGGTTTTTGGACTTCATTTCAACCCGGAAGATCAGGAAGAAGCGGTCTGGGCCAGTTGGACCGCCTATGCCCCCCAGAAGCTCAGCGGCCTCTCCAGGAACCGCTACCGGCTGGTGCAGAAAGCCGTCGCAGAGGCTTACGGCACCGGACGCAAGTACTTCCGTGTTTGCACCTCCGACTTTCCGGAAGAGCATCAGGCCAACCGTCTCTATGACCGCCTGGGGATCAAGGTCTATAGGACGAAAAAGGCCGAGGACGGAGAACATTCCATCCTGTATCGCCAAGCCGAGACCCGACACGTGGCGAAGCAACTCCATGTGGACTAGATCCAACCCCCGGCCAAGAGGCCC
>CAILKC010000401.1 GCA_903834675.1 uncultured Victivallales bacterium
CAGCGGCCCCTGGTGCAGTCGCCCGAGGACACGGCACGACTGATGCGACCGGTACTGACCCCCTGCGAGCAGGAGCAGATACATGCGCTGCTGCTCGACGCGAAGAACGGACTCATCGCGGATGCTCTCCTGACGACGGGCCTGGCGGACCGGACCCAGATAGCCCCTCGCGAGGCGTTCCGCCAAGCCATCCGTGAGAACTGCTCGCGGATCCTGTTGGTACACAATCACCCCAGCGGCGACCCTACCCCCAGCGCCCAAGACATCGCCGCCACCCGGCAACTCGTCGAAGCCGGGAAGATCATCGGCATCGAGATCCTGGACCACGTAGTCCTCGGCACTCGCACGGACACTCGTCTCAAGGACTTCGTGAGTTTCCGCCAGGAGAACCTGCTCTGAGCCTGGCATCCCGCAGTCATCCCACCATCACCAAGGAGATCCTGTCCCCATGCAGCTCACCCTATCACAGAGCCATCTGCAGCGTCTGACGCGCGGCCTCGCCAAGATCATCCCCGCCCGTGGCTCGACCCTGCCCGTCTTGGATCAGGTGCGGTTCCGGCGTATCGGTCAGAATGACGCCGAGGTTACGGCCACCAACCTGGAAGAGACCCTCACGCTCGCGCTCCCCGGCACTGCCACCGCCGACAGCGGCCCCGACGTGTTCCTCTGTCCCATCGACGAACTGCGTCACCTGGCCAAAGGCATGGGCCGGGGCGATGCGGCTCTGCTCGCAGCGCTGCCCGGCGAGCCCCCGCGACTCGACCTCATCCTGCAAGTCAGCGGCCGGGACATCCGCAGCCGGGTCGATCTCATGCCGGTCGCTGAGTTTCCCGAGACCCTGGTTCCCATGGCCACCGTACCGGCCGACGTGGGCGCCTTCCTGAAGGCGTTCCGCACCGCTCTGCCGTTCGCTTCGGACGATCCGACGCGGGCGGTGACCAATGGCGTCTTCTGGCATGAGGAAGCCCGCTCGCTTGCGGCCACCGATGGCCGACGTCTGAGTGTGCTGCAGCTCGACGGGCTCTCGCTGGGACAGGACATCATCCTGCCACCCTCGAAGCTTCTGGCCAACGGTGTCCTCGACGGCGCCGATGGCACCCTCGGCGTTGCCCTGGCCGCCGAGCGCATGTACCTCGACATCACCTGCGGCCCCTGGCATTATCAGGCCCGCGGTGTGGACGGCCAGTACCCGAACTACCGCGTGGTGATCCCCGCGGATGTGGGCCAGTTTGTGGCCACCATCGAGATCGCGGCGGCAGACCTGGCGCTGGTGCGCTCTGCCATCCCGCGCCTGACGGACAAGAATGGCGTTGTGGTTCACCTCTGCGCGGTCCCCGGTGGGGCGCCGTTTCTGGTGAGTGCCAGCGCAGACACCGGCGGCGGACGTGCCCATGTCGAGCTCGCCAACAGCCGCTGTCGCACCGAGGCGCTGCAGGTTCAGGCAGTCAACGGCAGCTACTTGCTCGAATGCCTGGAAGCCGGGTTCATGACCCTGCGCCTGCCCCCGGACTGCTCGCCCTGGCTGTGTACCGGCGAGCGTCCCGGACTCCACTGCCTGATGCCCATGAACGAACAGAACCAGGATGTCGCGGCCTTCGTGGCCGGACGTCTCAACCCGGGAGAACACCCC
>CAILKC010000402.1 GCA_903834675.1 uncultured Victivallales bacterium
CAACCCAAAATACATCAGCCAGCCTCGGAATGTCTAGCAAAGGGCGCTGATTCCTGCCCAGCAGGCAGGCTGAACAACTCGCGATTTGTGAAAGTGCAGTTGTATCCATATGAAGACCAGACCTCACCTCTCTGAAGGTAACCCCATAGCAACCTGAACGCCCGAGTTGGGGGCGGGTTTCTACCAGGTTGGCGGTGCTGCCAGGAGGGTAACCCTTCCCTGGGTTCCGGTGGGAGCGAAGAGCCGGGTGAGGTCCTCGCTGACCCCGGCCAGGAAGCGGTAGAAGGCGCGGGTCTGCCAGTCTTGGAAGCGTCCCCTGAGCCAGAGCCTGACATAGACGGTCTGGCCGTCGCGGTGCAGGAAGCCATCGGCTCGGGTGAGTTGCCTGAGCATGACATGGTCGTTGCGGTGGTTGCCGTAGAGGGGCCGGAAGTGGCTGGGGCGAGAAGCTCCACACACCCATGGTTGCCGCGGGTGCATCCACGAGTCGTCCGGCATTCCTGGCACATACTCCCTGCGGATCGTGGGACCGGAATGCCATCAGCCGGGACATACGAGTATCCTGTTGCGCTGAGGGACAGCAGGACGTGAGAAGACGCTATCCGCGCTCGCGGAGGATCTTGAACCGGGCAAACTCCAAGACTTCATGGCGGGACTCTGGCGAGAGCTGGTCCAGCAGGATCTGTAGTTGGCGGGCGTTGGACCCATCGTCCCGACGTGCCGTGGAACCGTCACCCGCGGTCTCTCTTTCGTCCAAGACTCCGGCTTCGGCCGCCAGTGTCAGCAGCGCCCGCTTCGCGTAGAGGCCGGGACTACGGCGGTGGTGTAGCCAGGCGGAGACCGTCTGGCGCGCCACCCTGCAGCGGGTGGCGATGTCGAGCTGACTCAGGTACATGCGCTTCTGGATGCGCTGCACCAGAGCCGCCCAGTCGGCCTCCCGCCTCGCGTCGGCCCCGTGTCCTTGGCGGGTGTCGGACCCCATGAACGCATGCTCCCGGTCTGTCGGCAGGCTGCTCCGCTCGATCTGGGTTGGGGAAGGAGCATCACCCGATTCGACATTCGCCCCCGCATCCATTGACACAACTCGCTGTGTCTCGTATGTTCCATTAGGTGTCTCTGACGCGACACGGAGGGGCGCTTTGGAGCAGAGGGAATGCAGCGCAGAGCGTTCAGACGGATGGGGAAGCGGGGAATAAGCGGACGCCGCCGAGAAATATCTGCATGCGCCATAGCTCAGGGCCTAAGATCTGGCGACCTGGTACGGATATAGGGTGGTGTAAGGCTTCGTCGGACAGTTCAGGCCCGCCACCAACTCACCTGCGGTGGGCGGTGAGGGGAAACCCCAATGGTCGACTCCGTATCCGGGGCAAGGCGCAGTTGCGTCGGGGCTCCATCATTCCTCTCTCGTCTGGGCCTGTTCGGACGTCCCGAGTGCGACTCCGACGTCAGCCGCAAGGATCTGCAAGCCATCCGCAGGCTGGTGCGCTCCCTGCCTCTCATCTCAGGCCCGATACTCTCGGTGTCAAGGGCCGAAGACGACCAACGCCCCAACGGCTGCGAGGCGGCCGAGGTCTTCGCGGTCATGACCGGCGCCACGCAGGCGCCGCTTTGTGGCCGGGGAGAGTGCCTGATCGTTGTCAGGCAGGAAGATGGACAGATGACTCTCGCTGAGCGGCAGCATTGGGTGTCGTGATGGTGGCGCATGCGTGAAGCCATAAGTAACCAAGTCTGAGAGCCTTTCTGTGTAACTGGCACGATACTGCGAAAGGATTCGGCGATGGATGATCCTGCGGTGACGACCGGCAAATCCCCTGACCTGCGGTTGCCGCCCTCGGCGGCCGGTGCTGTTAAGATTCAGCTCATTAGGGAGGTTCAGAAGGAACTGCTCTCGCAGATTTCCGCCTTTGGCAGCGCCATCGGCAAGCTGCAGGAAGTGAGCGGTGGGGAACAGAAAGAGAGACTTGGTAAACTCGCGATGGCAGCGGAGGATGAGCGCCTGAAAGTCGGCGAACTGCGTATGGTCTTGGCGTTCGTCGGTGTCATGAAGGCCGGCAAGTCCACGACCATCAACGCCATCGTGGGCGCCGAAGTGCTTCCAAACCGCACTGGAGCCATGACCACATTGCCGACTCTCGTCACCCACACAGAGGGGCAACGTGATCCTGTCCTACGATTCACCAAACCCAAGCCGTTCAACCAGGCGATCGAAAAGATCCGCAAGGCGCTGCACGAGGATGGCGCCATGGAGCGCCTGGCGGATTCTGTGTCCGAAAAGGCCGCCCGCCGCCTTCATGAAGGGCGCCTAACGGCCGTAGAGGCCAAGTACGAGGGTGCCGCCAAGATCTGCGAGTTCATGGAGTACATCAACGACATCGTACGCATCTGCCGGGATCTGGAGCTTGAAAACCCGCTTGATGCCTGCAGCAGTATCGCCGACTTCCCTGAGATCGAGGTCGAGTTTGCCTACCTGAAAGACCGCGTCAGGGGCGGGATTGGACGCCTTTCGCTGCTCGACACACCAGGCCCGAACGAGGCCAGCCAAACGGCCTGTATTAAGGGGGTCGTCAAAGAGCAACTTGCCAAGGCTTCGGCTCTCGTCTGTGTCGTTGACCCTTTCCAAGCCGAGAGCGAAGCACAGGAGGAGCTACGTGGCTGGATCCGAGAGGCGCAGGAGAATGAAGGAGGGGTGCCCCTGTTTGTGCTGGTCAATAAGCTCGACCAGCTTCAGAGCAAGGATCGGAGCCATGAGTTCTTTGTGAGCAAGGCACGGCGGATCTTCCCAGACTACGAGACTGATACAGGGCGAAGACATACTGTTGGGGGCCGAGCATTCGGTATCGCCGCGGCCGATGCATACCTCAGTAACCGTGTCTCGCGTGCGCTGGCGACGCATGGCGGGTTGCCCGTCGGCGAGGACTGGGTTCAAGACTTCCTCAATGCGGCATACGGGTGTGACGCCTCTGAGGCCGTCAGCAGATCCGCTGAGGAGCTCGGGAAGCGCAGTGCATCTCTGTGGGAGCGCTCGCGCATGGCCGAGCCGATGGAGTCCGTCGTTGCCCATTCCGTGAGGCGCGCCGCGCCGCTCTGCCTCGGGCAAGCCACAAAGAACATATTCTTCCAGGTGGGTAAGTTGAGTAACATGGCGAGGATCCCACTCAAGGCCATGGAACTCGAGCTTGCTAATATAGAGAGCGTACTCGCGGAACTTGACAAGGGTCTCCAGGACCTGGACAAAGCCAGGACGCATGTCGATAAACGTAGGGAAGAAACAGTTCGTGAAGTCCAGTGGAAGCTCGAAGCCTGCCTCGATGAATTGACGAAGACGGCCGGGGCGACCCTGGAGAATATCGCATCGAAGGAGCAGAAGACGCAGCTAGACAGAATGGAAAAGGACGGCAGAAAGGAGGAAGGTGAACGCTTGGGCAGGGTCTACGGGCCATTGGCTTCATTTGCGTGGTTCCTCGCGCGGCCGCCCAAGGAGGGAGATGGCCAAAGCAATATCGTGAAGTTGCTCAGCAGCAAAGACCCCATCGAGTTCCCTTCCGAAGAGGTGGCCGTGACGTTCCTGAAGACGACGCGCGAAGCTATTGAAAAGGCGATTACGGAGGAGATTACCGGTACGCTGGCGGGTATGAAGACGGCGGTGTCTGGTGCTCAGGCTGCGCTGAAGATGGCAGTTGAGGGCACCGTTGCCCCCGCTGTGGAGAGCATGCAAAGGTGCCTAAAGAAGCAGTTCGATATTAACGTCAGCGTTCCTGAGCTTATGCTCCCGCGGATAACTATGGATATCGACCTGGCCAAGTGCGGGACGGTGAGTGCCAAGACCACGACCAGTTCCTATCACGAGAGGCGATGGTACTCTCTATGGCTGTGGAAGCACGAGGAGACGTATCACACCACGAAATACAGCATCGATCCGGAGAAGGTCCAGGAAGACATCGTCCGGGTGATCGAAGAGCGTGTTGACGCCGCGGGGAAACTAGTCCATGCTTACCTTGACGGCGAGCTCCGCAAGAGCATCGACTCTTTTTTCGGTGATATCCACGGCGTCTTCGACAACATCAGGGGCGCCGTGGTGGATGCAAGACGTATCCGCAACGAGAGTCGCGAGAAACAGGAAGCCGCGAAGGTCGCCCTAACTGCCATATGCGCGGACGTCGATCGCCTGGTGAAACGTGCGGAAGAGCAGCGCCGACGAACTGAGAACGACGACTGGCCGGATCGGTGAGTGCTCGTGCGACTGCTGGTCGGGACGGTAGCGACGACGGCACGAACCCTATGGCTCGGGCAGTGGGGCGGCAGGGGATTCGGGTAAGTGGTGCAGGTGTCAGGAGTGGTGAGCCATGACCGGAAACGCTGTGCAGGTTGTGTTCTGCACCAAGATCCATACCATTCTGCGGGAACTGGAGAACGTCCCGCACCTGAAGGAGAAGGCTCTGCTCGATCTGGTCAATGGCCTTGAAGTGAGCCGTGACCTGATCACCTACAAGCGCGATCAGGGGTTGTGGTCACGCATGATCGGTGCTTTGGACGGTTCAAATCGCCGTCGTGAGATCATCATCCAAGAGCAAACACAGGGCTCCCTCGAGACTTTGACTGACTGGATGCTGGAATTGACCCGTGAAGCCAGGTTTTCCCAAGAGGTGCTGACCAAGGTGGCGGACAAGCTGAGGGAGACACGCTGCGATCTGGCTGCGCTCGGCAAAGCGATCGTCGATAACCGGAGTGCTATAGCGGCGCTGGATAAGCGACTGGCCGAGGTCGGGCGACGCATGGACTGCGAATTGGAGGACGTGCGTTCACGTGTGGAGCGTGTCGAAGATCACCAGGCCATCCAGTTGGTGACGGAGCGCTGGGAGAGTGGTCGTCTGTTTGCCGGTTATCCTGCGCTTGTTCAGGGTGCTTTTGCGGTCGACGACATCCTGCGCGGCAGCCTGGGACGCCGGGTACATGCAGACGCCGAATTGCGGGGCTTTCTCCATGACCGGGTGGTCAATATCCTGCGACGGCAAGAATCTATCGGCCAACGCAATGGTTCGCTGGAGCGGGTATGGCTGCCCACGGTCACCTGTTGCGACCAGGTTAGGCGTGAGGTGGCAGCGTTCGGCCTGGAAGCCGGTGACATGGCCCCGTTGCATCGCACTCTTGCCGCCGCCGTGTCAACCGGCGAAGCCCCCGACTGGTTGGAGCGAGCGCAGATAGGGGATGGCATGCCGGTCTTCTACGACTGCTCGGATCTCGTCGAAGATCTGATGCGCGAAACGTCTTCGATGAACTGACAGGCGGAAGGCGAGATAGGAGTTGTGGGGGGCATGGACACCGCGAGACGCACGAAGCTAGGCCTGGTCCTGTCGGGGGGTGGAGCCAAGGGTGCTTACGAAGTGGGCGTGCTGAAAGCTCTGGCCCGTTGCGGATGTTGCCCGGAAGTGGTGGCCGGTGCCAGCATCGGCGCGGTTAATGGCGCGGTCGTTGCCTCGTCGCCGGACCTCTTGACTGCGGCGACCTCGCTGGAGACTCTCTGGAATGGGGTGACGACCGACTCGGTCTTGAAACTGAAACCCGAGACGGCCCCAGCGCATTACCTTGCTCTGGTTGGGCTCAATCTCCTAGTCCGCACCTACTTCGCGACGCCGATGCTGACTCTCAGTGCCCTGATCTCCAGCATTCCGCAGATCCGCGATCTATTCTCCGACGACGACAGACGCTACATCAGTATGCTCGACCACAGCCCAATCGAGGCTCTGGTCGAAAAGGCGGTCGACCTAGAGCGGCTGCTCTCTCCCGGAGCACTCGATTTCTATGTCTCCGTCTACCCCGCCTCGAAAGCCGGCGGACTTGTGGGGCTTGCCAAGGACGTGGTTCGATATGCAGTAAGCCGAGACAAATCGGAGTTCTTTCGTCTGAAAGACGTCCCGCGTGACACTGCCGCCAAGTTGATTCTGGCCAGTGCGGCCATCCCCTTTGCGTTCAAGCCGATGGAGTACCAAGGCAGGAGGTTCTACGACGGTGGCATGGGGGACCGTGTCAAAGCTCAAGGGAACACACCGGTCGAGCCGCTGGTCAAGGCGGGATGCACACACGCGATTGTTGTTATCATCGGCAACGGAGTACCGTGGGACCGTTATGAATGGCCGGACCTCACGGTGCTGGAGATCCGGCCCAGCAAGGTGATCGACGGGATGCTTGACTTCGATCCTGCGCGTATCCGAGCCCTGATCGCCCTGGGCGAACAGGACGCTACACGTTCGCTGGCCCGGTTCGCCAAGGCCTCGGCCGAAGTCCAGGGACTCATGCGGGCGCACCAGGGACTGGAGCGAGCCATCGCAGATCTGGAGCGGCGTGACCCCGACTATGACGACATCGTGCGCGCGATCCGGAACGGCGGATGAGCCTCGGCGGCGCCTGCGCGTTGCCGATCGATCCGAGTATGGACGGGCAGTTCCAGCTGGTCCTAACCCTTGACCGGCGTGACCGGGGCCGCGTGACCGGATTCGGGATACTGACGCTGGCGAATGGGCGTCACATTGCCGTGCAGGCCATGGGTAAGGAAGCTGCAGGCTTGGTGATTCTCCGGGTTGGCGGGGATGGGGCCATGGACCCGTCATTTGCTGCGGTTAGGCTCCGGCTAACCCTACGGACTCTCGCCGACGGCACGGCCGACGGCGTAGGGCACCGCGGGCCGCATCCGTCCCACGCTTGTCTCGAGAGGTGCGGCTTGCCGACACCGCTCTGGCGTTCTGGCCTGTTATCTGGGGAAAGACGAGTGGCATGGGAGGGTTGGGACCGGATCACCCATGGCGACCGAATCTCATCCTCTATGGAACCTGCTCTCGATGTCGGCGAGGAGGTAGGTACCATCTCTGTCTCTCCCCCCCTCGCCCTTTTTTGTCGCACCTCTGCAGCAACGGGGGCTGTCCCTGCTGCGGATCATGCACCGTGCTGCGGGGAACCATCCACGCATGATCGTCGGAACGCTCTCCGCTTCCCTGAGGCTGCGCCTTCCCATCCTGCGTCGGGCGCGACGGACCTATGAGACCAAGACCCTACGGATCTCGCTGACGCCCTCACTCGCGTCCTTGAGGCCGTCTATGATCGCCAACGCCTTCGCGATGCGCTCCCGGTCGGATGTGGCGTTGGTATTGCCGGCGATGGCCATGATCGCCTTCTCTTGGGCATCCTCGCCGATGTGGGTGTAGTGCTTGGCGACGACCTGCGAGTTGGCGCCGACGATGGAAACGACGACAGCCTCCGGAATCCCGGCCTCGGCACAGTGAGAGACGAAGCTGTGCCGCAGGGAATGGAAGCC
>CAILKC010000403.1 GCA_903834675.1 uncultured Victivallales bacterium
AGCTATCTGCCCTAGGTTCGCGCTGAGGTCGCATAGGCCGCCCCTTCAGGGCTCAATCTGTGGGGTGAACTGGTACCCAGGGCGTTGCCCTGGGCTGGTATAGAGCGCCCCTTTGGGGCTGAATACCTCGGCCCATCCTTATTGCACAGGTCGCAAATACTTGTAGTATAGCGACTTATGGGTTACTATCAAAACGTATCTGGCGATTTCCTAACCCTCTATGACCTTTTTGGCTAGACTCCATGTTTTCTGGAGTCTAGCTTAGTTTTGGGGCTATGGTCGTCATGCCGATCCTGCCTGAAAAGCCCATTCTCGTCACCCAGCCATCGCTGCCGCCGCTGGAGGAGTACGTCGAACTCCTGCGGGACATCTGGGACCGGCGCTGGTTGACGAACAAGGGGCACTACCACGATGCCTTCGAGGCCGCGCTCGCGGGGTACCTTGGGGTGCCCTACGTTTCCCTGTTCTGCAATGGGATGATGGCACTGCAGGTGGGATTGCAGGCTCTGCGCATTACGGGGGAAGTCATTACCACGCCCTACTCTTTCGTGGCCACCACCCATGCTATCTACTGGAACCACGGCACGCCCGTGTTCTGCGACATCGAACCCGAAACCTGCAACCTCGATCCCGAGAGAGTCGAGTCGCTGATCACGCCGCGTACCACGGCGATCCTGCCCGTGCATGTCTACGGCAACCCCTGCGAGGTCAAGAGACTCCAGCAGATCGCGGACGCCTATGGCCTGAAGCTTTTCTACGACGCGGCCCATGCTTTCGGGGTGAAGCTGAATGGCGCGTCGATCCTCAACTTCGGCGACCTCGCCATGCTGAGCTTCCATGCGACCAAAGTCTTCAACTGCGCTGAGGGTGGAGCGCTTGTTTCCCACGATCCGAAGCTCAAGCAGCGGATCGACTACCTGAAGAATTTCGGCTTCGCCGACGAGGTGACCGTGGTTGGGCCGGGCACCAACGGTAAGATGAACGAGTTGCAGGCCGCGCTAGGGCTCCTGCAACTCAAGTATGTCGATCAGGAGATAGCCAAGCGCCAAGCCGTCGTTGACACCTATCGGAAACAACTTACAGGGGTCCCCGGCATCCGCCTCCTGCCCGAACGGACCGAGGTGACGTCTAACTATGGCTACTTCCCCATCTTCGTCGATGACGTCACCTACGGCATGAACCGGGATGCACTGTACGCGAAGCTCAAAGCAGCCGGTATTTACGGACGGCGCTACTTTTACCCGTTGATCAGTGAGTTCCCTGTTTACCGTGGCTTGCCCTCGGCGGATCCCGGCCTGCTTACCGAGGCCAGTGCCGCGGCAGACACGGTCATCTGCCTTCCGCTCTACGCTGAGCTTGGAGAGGCGACCGTGATGCGGATTGCCAGCGAAATAGTCCGACCTTTGAAATAGGGCCGCCATGAAACGAACCCTTCTGGTTGATACCAACCGCGCTGCGGTCCCGATCTATCGCGCCCTGTGCGATATGGGGCACGAGGTATGGGTGGTGGGCGGCAAGCCGACAGAGACGTTGGCCAAGCTGGCAGCGAATTACGTGCAACTTGACTACTCGGATGTAGATCGCCTTGCTGCTTTTGTGGACGAGAAGGCCTTCGACTACCTTGTGCCTGGATGCACGGATCTCTCCTACAAGGTCTGCGCGGACATCAACAAGGGTCGTTTTCCGGGAATTGACACGCCAGCCAATACGTCCGCAATCAATTCGAAGAGCGAATTCCGGAAGGTAGCCGATGGACTCGGGTTACCCATTCCGCGCGTTTTGCCACTGGAGCAGGCTTCTGACGTTGGGTCTGTGATTGTGAAGCCTGTGGACTCCTTCAGCGGTCGGGGAATGGCCGTCCTGCATGACCCGACACCCGACAGGCTGCACGTGGCCTTCGATGCCGCGTGCAGCGTTTCCAAGGCGGGAAGCGCCATCATCGAGGAGTTTGTTTCTGGGCAGTTGTTCAGCCATTCGGCTTTTGTCTGGGACGGCGAGGTGGTGGCGGACTTTGTTGTGCAAGAGGACTGCACGACCAATCCCTTCACGGTTGACACCAGCCGGGTGGCGACGAGTTTCTCGGGGAAGATGATCGAGTCGTTGCGAGGAGATGTACGCCGTATCGCGTCGTCACTGCGTCTGACGAATGGTTTGGCGCATACGCAGTTCATCGCCCGTGGGGACCGTTACTGGATCATCGAGATGACCCGGCGCTGCCCCGGTGACATATATTCACTGCTGATCGAGTTTTCTACCGGCTATCCCTATGCCGCGAGTTATGCCGCTCCGTTTGTCGAGAAAATGCCCAAGTTCAGAGGTATGGACGCAATTCAGGAGAGAATCATACGCCATACCGTCACCTCAAAGGATGGCGCGCCTCTCTGGGGATTCCGTTTCAGTCTCCCGGTCGATATTCGCTTGTTTGTGCCCCTGGCCACATCGGGAGATTTTATCGGGGCCAGCCCGTACGGTCGGGCTGGCGTTTTCTTCTTCCGCTCACCCTCGGAAGATGAGCAGGCGATGCTCTACCGCAAACTTCTCGACGGGGCTCTGTATTCCTTCAGTTGAGAACGACAAGAGAGAGAACAATGCGCTCCTCGCCCTTTGCCCTTGGATTCATCGGCGGTTCACTGCGTTCCGCTGTGGGCTACGCCCATCGGGTATCGTGCACGATGGATGAGCGCTGGGGTCTGGTTGCCGGGTGCTTCAGCCGCAACGAAAGCGAGAATCGGGCGACGGCATCCGCCTATGGCGTAGCGCCGGAACGGACCTACGCCACGTGGCAGGATATGCTGTCCGCGGAGATGGAGCGCCTGGACGCGGTGGTGGTTCTGACACCTACGCCGACGCATGCCGAGATTGTCGCCGTCTGCCTGCGGGCAGGGATGCCCGTCATCTGCGAGAAGTCGCTGGCGGCGGATGTGGATGAGGCCAGGAGGATTCTCACTGCGCGCGACGAGGCGAAGGGATTCCTGGCGATCACCTACAATTACTCGGGCTATCCGATGGTCCGGGAGTTGCGGAACCTGATCCGTCGGGGAGTGCTGGGCAGGATCCTCCATTTCCAGGCAGAGATGCCTCAGGAGGGTTTCCGGCGGGTGGACGCGCAGGGCAAGCAGCCCGTCCCCCAGGCGTGGCGGCTCTCCGACCGAAGTATCCCCGTTATCTACCTGGATCTGGGCGTGCATCTTCACCATGTCCTGCACTACCTGACCGAGCAACATCCGCTGGAGGTCGTGGCGGACCAGCGGAGCTATGGCTGGTTTGAGGTCATGGACAACGTCACCTGCCTGTGCCGTTACACGGACGGCATCCAGGGGCAGATCTGGTTCAGTAAGTCGGCTCTCGGCCAGCGCAACGGTCTGCGTTTCCGCATCTATGGATCGGAAGCCTCCGCGGAATGGTACCAGGCCAACCCGGAGGAAGTGGTGCTGTCGTTCGTGGACGGCCGCCGCCAGATTCTGGATCGCGCCGCGACTGTGGAGGTTGCCAATCTCAAGCGCTACAACCGCTTCAAGGCCGGACATCCTGCCGGCTTCATCGAGGCGTTCGCCAATCTCTACGGTGACATCGCCGACGCTCTGGCCCTGTACCAGGATGCAGGCACGTGGGTTTCGGACGAGGTGTTCAGCGCCGATCTGGCCGCCGAAGGTCTTCTTGCTCTGGAGGCCATGGTCCGGTCCTCACACTCCGGTTCATGGGAGAAGGTCGGCAAACTGGGTACCCCCAACCGCGGGTAGAGCCGGGAGTGTGACCAGACCTCAGGAAGTTACGCACGGGGACTCGCAAGTTGAACGCCGGTCGTTTCGCGGGTCCGGCGGCTCCTGTCACAGCTCCGGGGCGCCGGGGAGCAGGCAGACCTGCACGGGAACGGCGCGTCCTGCGAAGTGGG